>JAOPVG010000631.1 GCA_025966255.1 Jatrophihabitans sp. | reverse complement strand
CCAGCGTGGACGGGTACGCCCCGTGCGCGATCAGGTACTCGTGGCCGACGCGGTCCAGCTCGTCGGTGGTGACGCCCGGGGCGACGTGCCGGCCGACCTCGACCAGGGCGTCCGCGGCGATGCGGCCGGCCACGCGCATCCGCGCGATCGTGTCGGCGTCCTTGACCATCGGGTCGTCAAGGTCGGCCTTCGTATCGGGCCAGGTGCCGACGTAGTGGGGGCGGACGATCGCGGCCGGCACGCTCCGGCGCGGCGAAATCGTGCCGCGTTCCAGCGGCGTGCTGACGGTCATGCATCCATTGTGCCGCGAGGGGCGGGCCGGCCGACCAGCCAGCGCCGACCGGGCCCGGCTTCCAGCCTGGTGTCGACCGCAAGAGCCAGCCCAGGCCGGCCCGATCGTGGTTGGTCGACCCAGACCCGGCGGTGCTCGGGCAGGAGACCACCGGACCCGGCGGCTTCGCCAAGGCGCTGCGCACCGTGCCGGTCGGGCTCGGTATCGCCGAGGTGGTCGCGAAGCGGGCGCGGCTGAACGGGTGGATCGTCGACTTCACGAATCCGGTCGGCCTGGACCACGCAGGCCTCAACCGCCTGTCGTGGATCCGGCAGGTGCTCGTCGACGACGTGGACCGCCTGCCTGAGCTGTCCGCCTCCGGTCATCTCACTGCTCACCGGGGACGGTGCGCACCGCTACGTCAACATCCGCAACGGCGGCATTGGGACCTCGCGGTTGCGGTGCTCGACGAGACGTTGCGCGCGAACCGCGCGCACCTGCCCCAGTTCTTCCCGCCCGCCGGACCGTGAACCGGCTCAGACCTCGACGACCATCGGCACCAGCATCGGGCGCCGGCGGTACTCGCGGTCGACCCAGCGCCCGACCGTCCGGCGGATGAGGTGCTCGAGCGCGTCGGCGTCGCGGGTGCCGTCGCCCAACGCCTTCTCCACCACCTCGATCAGCTCGGATCGGATCGGGTCGAGCGCAGCGCGATCGTCGCTGAATCCGCGGGCGGTGATCTCCGGGCCGAAGACGACCTTGCCCGCCTCGAGATCGACGGCGACGAGGATGGAGAGGAACCCCTCCTCGCCCAGGATCCGGCGGTCCTTGAGCGTGCTGTCGCCGATGTCGCCGACCTCGAGGCCGTCCACATAGACGTAGCCGACCGGGATCTTGCCGACGATGTTGGCCAGCCCGCCAACCAGGTCGACGACGGTGCCGTCCTCGGCCAGCATGATGCGTTCGTTCGGCAGTCCCATCGAGCGGCCGATCGCGGCGTGCGCGCGCAGATGCCGCCACTCGCCGTGCACCGGCATGAGATTGCGCGGTCGCACTGCGTTGAGCAGGTACCGCAGCTCGCCGGCCGGCGCGTGACCGGACACGTGCACCAGCGCGGTGGACTTGTGCACGACGGTGGCGCCGAGGCGCGACAGCCCGTTGATGACCTGCCCGACCGAGGTTTCGTTGCCGGGGATGAGCGAGGATGCGAGCAGGATCGTGTCGTCGGCCGAGATCCGGATCGTCTGATGGCTGCGGTTCGCCATCCGCGACAGCGCCGACAGTGGCTCGCCCTGCGAGCCCGTCGACACGAGCAGCACCCGCCGCGAGGGCAGTTCTTCGGCCAGCTTGAGATCGATCATCAGGCCGTCCGGGACGTGCAACAGGCCGAGCTCGCGGGCGATTTGCATGTTGCGCACCATCGACCGTCCGACGAGCGCGACCTGGCGTTCGGCCTCCACGGCCGCGTCGAGCACCTGCTGCACGCGGTGCACGTGGGAGGCGAAGCAGGCGACGATGATGCGTCCTTGCGCCTTGTCGATGACGTCCGCGACGACCTTGCCGACGTCGCGTTCGGACGGGATGAAACCGCCTACCTCGGCGTTGGTCGAGTCGGAAAGCAGCAGGTCGACGCCCTCGTCTCCGAGGCGGGAAAAGCCGGGCAGGTCGGTGAGGCGCCCGTCGAGCGGCGTCTGGTCCATCTTGAAGTCGCCGGTGTGCAGGATGGTCTGCCCGCCGACCCGGATCGCCACAGCCAGCGCGTCCGGGATCGAGTGGTTGACCGCGAAGAACTGCAGTCCCCACGGCCCGAGCGCGAACTGTTCGCCCTCGCGGACGGTCCGCAGATCGGGCTTGAGGCGGTGCTGGTCCAGCTTTGACGCTACGAGCGCGAGGGTCAGCCGAGACCCGATTATGGGGATGTCCTTGCGGTCGCGGAGGAGGTAGGGCAGGGCCCCGATGTGGTCCTCGTGGCCGTGCGTGAGGACGACGGCATCGATGTCGTCCAGGCGATCGGCGAAGGCCGACCAGTCCGGCAGCGTGACGTCGACGCCGGGAGAATTCGTCTTGCCCAGCAACATCCCGCAGTCGACGACGAGGAGGCGACCGTCGAATTCGAACACGGTCATGTTGCGGCCGATTTCCTTGATGCCGCCGAGCGCGACGATGCGCAGGCCGCCAGGTCGCAGCTTGGCCGGTGTGCCGAGCCCGGACTTGCCCTCAGAAGTCACGGCCGGTCTCGCTTCGCGGCGACCGGGCGAAGCCAGCCGATACCCATAGTTCGATCGCTTCGCTGTCTCACACTGTCGAGGCTATCGTCACCGGGCATGGGACAGGACCTGGCAATCGGATCGGCCGATATCACCAAGATCGGTGTCGGAGTCATTATCGCGCTGGTCGTCATCGGTGGGCTGCTCAGCCTGCTCATCACGGCGATCATCGGGCGAGTGATCATCTTGGTGGTGGTCGTCGCGCTGGGCATCTTCGTGTGGCAGCAGCGCACGTCAATCCAGGACAGCATCAACGCGCACAAGTGCGATCTGAGCGCGACGTTCTTCGGCATCCATCTCGACGCCCCGGCCAGCGTGAAGCAGGCCTGCAAGAGCCAGACCGGCTAGGTCTTGCGGCGGCGTCCCTGCAGGTAATGGACGGCGACGGGGAGCAGGGAGAGCACGACGACGGCGATGACGAGGTAGTCGATGTAGCCCTTGTTGTCCCGGACGAACTTGATCTTGCCGAGTTGGTGGCCCAGCAG
>JAOPVG010000609.1 GCA_025966255.1 Jatrophihabitans sp. | reverse complement strand
CGATGGAGGCCCGCGCCGAGCGCGAAGGCGTGTCCGTCGACGACCTCGACCGCGCGGCGGCCGCGGCGGGCAAGCCGATCGGGGAGCTGCCGTGGCACATCCCGTACCTGCCGATCGACCCGAAGGACGTCGGCCGCTCCTACGAAGCGGTCATCCGCGTCAACTCGCAGTCCGGCAAGGGCGGCGTCGCCTACATCATGAAGACCGACCACCACCTCGACCTGCCGCGCCGGCTGCAGATCGAGTTCAGCCACGTCATCCAGCAGCACACCGACGGCGAGGGCGGCGAGGTCGACGCGCCGCTCATGTGGCAGATCTTCTCCGGGGAGTACCTCACCCCCAGTGCACCCGAAGGGCCTTTCGACCTGGTCAAGTTCAGCTCGACGAGTGACGAGGGCATCGAGCGGATCACCACCACGGTGCGGGCTTTCGGCAAGGACCACGTGCTCAACGGCGTCGGCAACGGCCCCATCGCCGCGTTCTGCGAGGCGCTGTCGGCCGCCGACCTAGGCCTGGGCGGGCTGCCCGTGCGAGTGCTGGACTACGCGGAGCACGCGCTCACCGCGGGGCGCGACGCCGAGGCCGCGGCCTACCTCGAGATCGAGGTGGGCGAGCGGGTGCTGTGGGGCGTCGGCATCAGCGAGTCGATCGTGCAGGCGTCCCTGCGTGGCGTGATCAGCGCACTGAACCGAGCCGCGCGCGAACGCTGACCCTCGGCGATCTTGTTGCGTTTGGCGGTTCGGGCCGCGGATCTGCAACAAGATCGCCGCTCGGCGGTTCACACTGCGCGCGCACAGGAAAGCTGCGAGCATCTGCGGCGAGAGCGGCCGAACATCGGTCGCGACCCAGGAGGGCACTATGACCCAGCCGTATGACCCGCTCCAGAAACAACAGCAGCCGGCGCCGGGCGGGTATCCCGCCGCGCCGCCGCCCCAGGGCGGCTATCCCGCACCGCCGCAAGGCGGCTATCCCGCGCCGCCGCCCCAGGGCGGCTACCCTGCACCGCCGCAGCACGGCGGCTACCCGGCTGCACCAGGCCTCCCGCCGCTGCCGCCAGGAACGGAACTGGCCACCGCCGGCAAGCGCATCGGTACGTACCTGCTCGAGATCGTGCTCGCCATCGTCACGCTGGGTATCGGCTATATCGTCTGGACGCTGATCGTCTGGGCCAGAGGGCAGACTCCGGGCAAGCAAGTGATGAAGATGCGCATCTACCACCTGCAAAACCAGCGGGCCGCCACCTGGGGCCAGATGTTCCTGCGCCAATTCGTGGGCGGCATCGTCAACGGGATCCTCTACATCGGCTTCATCGTCTCGGTGGTCTTCCTGTTCACCGACCCGCTGCGCCGCACGGTGCCCGACCGCATCGCCGGCACCATCGTGCTCAGCGACCCGAACAAGGTCCTCGCTCCGAAGTAACTCTCGTTCTCAGCTCGCTCCGGCCGTCCCGCTCTGGGGCGGCCGGTGCGGTTCCGGCGGGGGCGGCGCGAACGGGTCGGTCAGCGGCTGGTACGCAGGCATTCCGGGTGCCGAGATCTCGCGCCACTCCGGTGCCGGCAGCGCCATCGGCGGTGCCCCGCCCGCTGCGGCAGGGGCGATGGCCAGGACCCCCCTGCGTCGGCGCCGCACCCGAGCGACGATCGCCAGCACGACCAGCGCGAGCAGGCCGACGCCGGCGACGGACAGCCCGGCCAGGACCTTCGGCACGAGTAACCGCGGCGCATCTCCGACCGCGAACCGGCCCACCGAGACCCGTTCCCCGGCCGCCGACTTCGTCGGCCGGACGGGTGGGACGGCGAACGCCTGGTCGCGGGCGATGAACGGCGCTGCCGCGTCGAAGACCGGGTTCGGGGCAGTGACGGGGACCGACCCGGTGACTGCGCGCAAGGCGTTGATCGTGCCGTACCCGTACGCGGGATCGCGCGAGGTGCGATGCCGGTCGAGCGTGGCGAGGACGCGGGCGAGCACCTGACGATTGGTGTCCTTCGGGAACTTCGACCACACCAGCGCCAGCACCGCGGACGCGATCGCGGTGGCCTGGCTCGTCCCGTCGCCCGAATAGGCGGAGCCGGCCACCCGGCTGAGCGACGGGATGTTCACCCCCGGGGCGGTCAGGGTCAGGTACGGGTGGCGCGAGGAGAAGTCGGCGACCGTCCCTGACGAGTCGACCGCACCGACCGAGACGACGCCGAGGCAGACGCCGGGCTCCTCGACGGTGTTCGTGCTCGGTCCGTTGTTGCCCGACGCCGCGACGACGATGGCGCCCTTGCGGATCGCGTAGTAGATCGCTTCCTGCTCGTCGGCGGGGCACGGGTCGCTGCCTGCCACCCGCCGCCGCCCGCCGCCGAGGGACATGCTGATGATCTTGCCGCCGTGGTCGACCGACCAGCGGATCGCTTGCGCCAGATGGTCGTCGTGGGCCGCGTCGGTCGTCCCGATGAGCGGGACGGCGATCGGCAGCACCTTCGCGTCGGGCGCGATGCCGGTGATGCCGAGGATCCCCCGCTGGCCGACCATGATCGACGCCATCGCCGTACCGTGCCCGAAGTCGCTCGACTCACGGTCGACCTGGCCGTCGCCCGATATCCCGAAGTCGATGCCCGGCAGCACGTTCGCGGCCAGCTCCGGCAGGCTTGCGGTCACGCCCGTGTCGATCTCGCCGATCGTGACGCCGCCGCCGCGCGCGCCGCCCGACCAGAGGTTCTCGATCTGCCACTGGTCGAACCAGTACTCGGGAGCGTCCGGCGGGCCGGGAGCCGCGGCGGCCGGCGCGGACCCGAGCGCGATCAGGGCCGCCGTCGTCGCCGCGACGCCTGCGAGGACGCGCCTCACACGGCACCGTCCACCCAGTTCACGACGAGCGGGCCTACCGCGTACGCCGTCGCCCGGACCGGGATCGTCATGGCACCGCGGTGCTGCGACGCGGTGTTGTCGAAGTCGAGGACCGTGAACTGCCCGGTGGCGTCGATCGTGCCGTTGACCTGCAACAAGCCGGCCGGGTCGTCGGCGACCAGCACCGACAACTGGCCGGCGGCATCGGCGCTCAGCGTGCCGCGCGCCGAACCGGGAATGGCGCGGTGGTCGGGCAGCGGGCACCGCGGGTCGGCGCCGGCCCGCAGGCAGGACTGCAGTGCGGCGACCACGGCGCTCTTCGCCTGCGTGCGGCCGCCGGGTGTGGCGACGATCGCCAGGGAGGTGAGGCCACCGGAGGACAGGGTGATCACGCTGCTGCCCGGGTCGACCTGCAGGTAGGGGGTGTCCATGCGCACCGGCGCCGCACCGGGGAACACCAGCACGTCGTCGGACGGGATCGCGGCGCCGACGATCGCGGCGCGTGACTTCGCCTGGCCGAGCTGCAACCGGGTGCGTGCGGCGACCGCGGACAGCCGCCACGAATAGCCGTGCTTGCGGACGTCGATCGAGTCGTGGGCCGCGATGTGAGTCGCCCCGAAGTCGAGGGTCCAGTCGACCTGCACGGTCGCCTGGTCGCCCTGCCGCTGCACGGCGCCGAGGGTGAGGTTGCGGATCGGCGCGATGGCCCGCTGCTCTTTCAGCACGGTCGCGGTGAGCAGCGTGTGCGGGCCGGACGGGATGTCACCGAAGCCGAGCGCGGCCGCGGCATCGGCGCGCTGCAGCGCGGCGAAGTAGCCGCGGACGGCGCCTTCAGGTCCTGAGGTCTCGGCGTAACCCTCGTACGCGACCAGGCTGCCGACGGCTATGGCGGTAACGGCTGTGATCGCGACCAGCACCGCGAGCCAGAACAGCCCACGCCGGCGGCGCGCAGGGAGGATGGTCGGTGGGGTCATCAGTCAATCCGGCGGCGGCCGGAGAACGCGCGCCCCAAGGTCACCTCGTCGGCGTACTCGAGGTCGCCGCCGACCGGAAGGCCGCTCGCGAGGCGAGTGACAGTCAGGCCCATCGGGTTGATCATGCGCGCCAGATATGTCGCTGTCGCCTCGCCCTCGAGGTTCGGGTCGGTGGCGAGGATGAGTTCGGTGACCACGCCGTCGCGCAACCGGGCCAGCAACTCGCGGATGCGCAGGTCGTCCGGGCCGATGCCGTCGATGGGGCTGATTGCGCCACCCAGCACGTGGTACCGGCCGCGGAACTCACGGGTGCGCTCCACCGCGATGACGTCCTTCGGCTCCTCGACGACGCAGATGACGGCCGGGTCGCGGCGCGGGTCGGTGCAGATGCGGCACTGCTCCGCCTCGGCGACGTTGCCGCAGACGGTGCAGAAGCGGACCTCGTTCTTGACGCGGATCAACGTCGCGGCAAGTCGCTCGACATCGGCCTGCTCGGCCGCGAGCAGGTGGAAGGCGATGCGCTGCGCGCTCTTCGGCCCCACACCGGGTAGACGGCCCAGCTCGTCGATGAGGTCCTGGACCGCACCCTCGTACATCACAGGCCTGGGATGCCCAGACCGCCCAGACCCGCCGCACCGGTGACCGGCCCCATCTTCTCGGCTGCGACCTCGCCCGCCGCGCGGGTGGCGTCGCGCACTGCGGCGACGACGAGGTCCTGCAAGGTCTCGATGTCGTCGGGGTCGACGGCACGCGGATCGATCGTGATCGAGGTGAGCTCACCGGACCCCAGCAGCGTGGCCGTGACCAGGCCGCCTCCGGCCGTCCCGGTGACCTCGGTCGCCGCGAGTTCGGCCTGCGCGACGGCCAGCTGCTGCTGCATCTTCTGCGCCTGCTTCATCAGCTGCTGCATGTTCGGCTGGCCGCCGAATCCCCCGCCTGCGCTCACGCCTGCGCTCCTTCTGCCCCGGTTGTCCGCGAGGCTCCCACAGTACTTCCTGCACCGATGTGCCGAAGCCGAACGACCCGCGCGGCGGCGGTGAGACTCGAGAGCGCGGCGGTCGGTTCGTCCGCCGCTGACGGGCGTGGCCCGGACCTAACCCGTGCCTTCGACCGGACGGGCGCAGAGCTGCTCGTGCAACAGGCGCAGCGCCTCGGCCTCGGCATCGACAGCGCCCGTGCGGCCCGACCCGGCGTCGTCGGGCTCGGTGTCGTCACGGGGGTCGGGCTCGGGCTCTGCCGCGGGGCCGCGCGGGTCGTATCGCGGTGCCTGAGCCGCCGGCTCCGCAGGCGGCGGGGCACCCGAGCCGTCGACCGCTATGCGCCACGAGCCACCGACCACGTTCGTCAGTGCGTCGCGCAGCACGCTCGTGTTGCTGTCCTCGCCGATCATGCGGGCCAGGGCCGCCGGCGCGCCCAGCGTGACCAGCTCACCGGACACACCGGTGATCTGCGCGTTGTCGAGCAGCGCCCGGGTTCGCCGGCTGGTCTGCTTCACGACGTCGAGGACCTCGGGCCACAGCCGCCGCAACGCGGTGGCGTCGAGATCACCGGGGGAGCTGTCCGCCGCGGCCCGAGTGGACACCGCCGGCGGTGCGGGGGCG
>JAOPVG010000575.1 GCA_025966255.1 Jatrophihabitans sp. | reverse complement strand
AAGCCGAGCCCGCCGAGCCCGCGCCGGTCGACACACCGCCGCACGACGCCACCACCGACGGCGACGCCACCGCCGACGGCGATGCGAACGGCGGCCCCGATGCGAACGGCGACGGCGGCGACAACGTCACCTCCGAATAGCGGTCAGCCGAGGACTACCTCGCCTCCGACGACCTTCACCTCGACCTTCGGCAGCGGTGCGGGCGCCGCCCCGGCCAGGACCCGACCCGACTTGGCGTCTAACTGCGATTGATGGCAGGGGCAGTCGAGCTTGTCGCCGCTCGGCTTGACTGTGCATCCCATGTGCGTGCAGATCGCGCTGAAGCACGCTGCGCCCGTTTGCGACGTCCGCGACACGATGCCGGGTTTGCCCCCGGGTAGGTTCACCGACACGGCCTGACCGACCGGGATGTCGGCGAGGGTGACCAACGCCTTTGCCGTCGAGGTATCGGGTTGCCTGGTCGCAGTGCCGGACGCGGAGGTACTTGCCTGTGCGGATCCATCGGCCGGGGTGGCCGTGGTCGGCGCACTCTGCGACTCGGGTGAAGACGTCTTGGCGGTCGAACTTCCGGAGGAACATGCGGCGAGGACGCCGGCGCCGGCGGCGCCCGCTCCGGCGAGGAGGAGTGTGCGGCGGGGGACGGTGGAATCAGGGGTCATACCGGACAACCGTTGAAGGCTCTACATTGGTTCAGCAGGTAGGCGAATTTGAACCAACATCACGTCCACCACGTTCTCCGGGTGTGAGCTGGACAGCGGTGGTCGACGAACGCGGCGGGAGAGACGTGCGTACCGACGACGCCGACCTACTGCGCGAACTGCATGACCAGCACGGTTCGGCGCTGTGGTCCTACGTCGTCGGCCTGACCAACGGCGACCGCGCCCAGGCTCAGGACGTAGTCCAGGAGACGATGCTGCGGGCGTGGCGTAACCCACATGTGCTGGCCCAATCCTCAGGTTCGGCTCGCGGCTGGCTGTTCACCGTCGCGAAGCGGATCGTCATCGACGAATGGCGCACGGCCCGATCACGACGGGAACGGGTCACCGACGTGGTGCCCGAACAGCCGGTCGCCGATGCCACCGACCGCACGGTCAACCATCAGCTCGTCGTCAGCGCCATGCGGTCGTTGTCGGCCGAGCACCGCGCCGTGCTGCACGAGTGTTACTTTCGAGGGTCGTCGGTGGGCGAGGCGGCCACCGCGCTCGGAGTACCGCCCGGGACGATCAAGTCTCGCACCCACTACGCGCTGCGCGCATTGCGACTGGCCCTGGACGAGATCGGAGGTGCACTGTGACCGCCCAAGACTCCTTCGTGCACTTCGACGGCGCCTACGTCCTCGGCGCCCTGGACCCCGCCGACCGAGCCGCCTTCGAGTCCCACCTCGCCACCTGCCCCGAGTGTCGGGCCCGCGTGGACGAGGTCGCAGGCACAGCCGCGCTGCTCGGCGGTCTGACCGATGCCGAGGTGCTCTCGGAGCCGGCATCGATGCCCGACACGCTCCTGCCCGGGCTGCTGCGCAAGGCCAACCAGGAGCGCACCCGGCGCCGCTGGCTCACCACCGGGCTGGCCACCGTCGCTGCCGCCTGTCTCATCGCGCTCGTCACGGTGCTGTGGCCGTCGACGAACTCGGCGGGCGTGCCGGCTCGGGAGCTGCAGGCCGTCCAAGCAAGCCCGGTGCACGCGACGGCCGCGCTCGTAGCTCACAGGTGGGGCACGGAGATCGATCTGTACTGCCGCTACGACGGGATCGTGCCGGCGGTGCCCTACCGGCTCGTGGTGATCGACAAGTCGAACAAGTCCTACGACGCCGGCAGTTGGACGCTCGTCCCCGGTGGTGTCACGGACTTCTCCGGCGGTACCGAAGTGCCCCGGGACCAGATCGCGAAGGTGCAGATCACGCTGCCCAACGGCAAGCCGATCCTGCAGCTAACGACGTGACCTCCCGGCGGCGTCCGAGCCCGCGCTGAGGATCTCGTTCACGAACGGCGCCAGCATGCGACTGACGCCGCTGGCGACGACGCCGGGATCCAGGCTCGGCAGCAGGGCGTGACTGATCGCCAGCCGGACGAGCGACTCCGCCACCAGTTGCGCATCGGCGGAGCTCACCTGCGGCCACACCTCGGGGATGAGTTGCGCGATCCGTTCTGACGCCAGCCGCTGGCCCAGGCCGGTCAGCAACCGGATGAGCTCGCCGTCGTCGGCATCGGCGACGATGACCTGCACAACCGGCTCGTCCGAGGCGAGCTTGAGGAACAGCTCGAACGCGTTGCGCAGTGCCTGGTGCGCGTCGTCGCGATGCCCGCGCACGCTCGCGGCCACCTCGGCCACCAAAGCCTCGATCTCGCGGGTCATGTAGGCCTCGACGAGCGCGGAGCGGGAGCCGAACTCGTTGTAGAGCGTCTGCCGGCTGACCCCCGAGGCGCCGGCGACGTCGGACATCGTCGTTGCCGCCCATCCGCGGGCGCGGACGAGATCGTCCACCGCGGTGATGACGGTGTCCCGGAGCAGCGTGCGAGCCGCGGCAGGGAAGGGGACTCGGGACGGCGCCGACATGTCAGCCGGCCGCCGCGTCGGCGCTGGGAACGAAGTCGACCTTCTCGCGGACGCCGCAGTCCGGGCAGGCCCAGTCGTCCGGGACGGCCGACCAGGCGGTGCCGGGCGGGAAGCCCTCGCGGGGGTCGCCGACGGCTTCGTCGTAGACGTAGTCGCACACCTCACACCGGTACCGGGCCACGCCCTGATCCTGTCAGGCCGCGGAGGCCTGCGCAGGATCCGCCCCGGCGGCGGAGCCGTACTTCGCCAGCACCTTCGCGCTCTTGCGGGGGTCGATATTGGCCAGCGTGACGTCGCCGCCGTAGTGGGCCAGCACCCGCTTGTCCATGACGAGACGCCACAGCGGCGGCACGTAGGCCAGCAGGATCATCGCCGCGTAGCCCGCGGGCAGCTGCGGCGACTCCTCGAAGTGGCGCAGGGACTGGTAGCGCCGCGTCGGATTGGCGTGGTGGTCGCTGTGCCGCTGCAGGTGATACAGGAACAGGTTCGTCGTCAGGTGATTGTTGTTCCAGCTGTGCCGCGGCGTAACCCGTTCGAAGCGGCCGCTGGGCAGCGTCTGGCGGAGCAGGCCGTAGTGCTCGAGGTAGTTGACGGCCTCAAGCAGGCTGAAGGCGATCACGGCCTGGACGATCAGGTAGGGCAGGATTCCGATGCCGAACAGCAGCAGTGCCGCCGCCCACACCACGACGGTCATGGCCCACGCGTTGAGCACGTCGTTGCGCAGGCTGATCACGCGTTTGTCCATCCGACGCAGGCGGGTGCGCTCCAGGCGCCAGCCGTTGCGCACACTGCCGACCACGGTCCGCGGCCAGAAGCCCCAGAACGTCTCGCCCAGCCGGCTCGACGCGGGGTCGTCGGCGGTGGCGACGCGGACGTGGTGCCCGCGGTTGTGCTCGATGAAGAAGTGGCCGTACCCGCACGGGGCCAGGGCGATCCGCGCGAACCACCGCTCGAGGTGCTCCTTCTTGTGACCGAGTTCGTGGGCGGTGTTGATCGCGATGCCGTTCAGCATGCCGAGCGTGGTGGTGATACCGATCTTGTCGACGACGGGCGGCCCGCCGTGGCGCGTCATGAGCCAGAAGCCGGTGAAGAACGCGACGAACTGGCAGGGGAGGAACAGGTAGGTGACCCAGCGGTAGTAGCGGTCCTGCTCCAGCCAAGCCACGACGTCCTCGGGCGCGTTGCTCGGGTCGTCACCGATGGCGATGTCGAGCAGCGGGATCATCACGTACAGCACGATCGGCCCGATGAACCAGAACACGCCCAGACCGGTGAGGTTCACCAGCCCCCAGCCGAGAAAGAGGAACAGCGGCACCACGGTGCCGAGGATCCACAGATACCGCTTACCGTCGCGCCACTGCGGGCGTTCGCCCGCCGCCACCACCTGGCCGGACAGATTCCCCGACAGTGATCCGTCACGCATTGGGATGCCACCTTCGCTCGTCGTTGACACGCGACGCGTTGCCGTCCTGTTGGTTTACACGATCATGCCGTATGTAAACCATCGGTGCAAGAGCGGGGTGGCGCGGTTGGTGGTGCTCGTTCCGGCGCGACGTGCACCGCGCGGATAGGGTGGGGAACGTGCACAAGCGCATCCTCGGAATCGAGAACGAGTACGGCGTCACGTGCACGTTCCATGGCCAGCGCCGGCTCTCGCCGGACGAGGTGGCCCGCTATCTGTTCCGCCGGGTGGTGTCGTGGGGACGCTCGTCCAACGTCTTCCTCAAGAACGGCGCGCGGCTCTACCTCGACGTCGGCAGCCATCCCGAGTACGCCACGCCCGAGTGCGATTCGCTGGAGAGCCTGGTCGCCCACGACAAGGCGGGCGAGCGGGTGCTCGAAGGGCTTGTCGTCGACGCCGAGAAGCGCCTGCACGACGAAGGCATCGCCGGCGACATCTACCTGTTCAAGAACAACACCGACTCGGCCGGCAACTCCTACGGCTGTCACGAGAACTTCCTCGTCGGCCGGCACGGCGAATTCAGCCGGCTCGCGGACGTGCTCATCCCGTTCCTGGTGACGCGACAGCTGATCTGCGGCGCGGGCAAGGTGCTGCAGACGCCGCGCGGCGCGGTGTATTGCGTCAGCCAGCGGGCCGAGCACATCTGGGAGGGCGTGTCGTCGGCGACGACGCGGAGCCGTCCGATCATCAACACCCGCGACGAACCGCACGCCGACGCCGAGCGCTACCGGCGTCTGCACGTCATCGTGGGCGACTCGAACATGAACGAAGCGACGACGCTGCTCAAGGTCGGATCGGCCGACCTGGTGCTGCGGATGATCGAGCAGGGCGTGCAGTTCGTCGATCTCACCCTCGAGAATCCGATCCGCGCGATCCGCGAGATCAGCCACGACCTCACCGGCACGCGGCCCGTGCGACTGGCCGCCGGTCGCAGTGCGTCGGCTCTGCACATCCAGCGCGAGTACTACAGCCGGGCGGTCGATTTCGTCGCCCGCACCGGTGAGGACGCGTCGTCCAAGCGCGTGCTCGAGCTGTGGGGACGAGCGCTGGACGCCATCGAGAAGCAGGACCTCTCGATGATCGACCGCGAGATCGACTGGGCCACGAAGTACCAGCTCATCGAGCGCTACCGGGCCAAGCACGACCTGCCGCTCTCGTCGCCGCGGGTGGCGCAGCTCGACCTCGCCTACCACGACATCTCGCGCACCCGCGGTCTGTACTACCTGCTGCAGAAGGCGCACGCGGTCGAGCGGGTGGTCAACGATCTGACGATCTTCGAAGCCAAGAGTGTGCCCCCGCAGACCACCCGCGCGAAGCTGCGCGGTGACTTCATCAAGCGCGCCCAGGAGCGTCGGCGGGACTTCACCGTCGACTGGGTGCACCTCAAGCTCAACGACCAGGCGCAACGCACCGTCCTGTGCAAGGACCCATACCGCAGCGTCGATGAGCGGGTCGAGAAGCTCATCGCCTCCATGTAGCGCAAACCGGCCGGCCCGCGGCCGGTGCGGCGGCCTAGGGCGGTCGAATCATTCCGGGTGAGCAGGGATACTTGATCCTGTGCGCCGTGACCCTGCCCCGCGCGCCAGCGGGCGCCGCACTCGACGGGGCGTTAACTTTGACGACATGGCAGCCCGGCGCGCAGAGCGACTCGTCAATCTGGTCATCTGCCTGCTCTCCACCCGGCAATTCCTCACGGCCGAGCGCATCCGGGACGCAGTGCCGGGTTACGAAGCCGGCGACGGTTCGAAGTCCACCGACGAGGCGTTCAAGCGGATGTTCGAGCGGGACAAGGCCGAGCTGCGCGATCTCGGCATCCCGCTGGAAACTGGTCGCAACAGCCACTTCGACGCCGAGGATGGCTACCGGATCCGGCGCGGGGACTACGAACTGCCGACCATCGAGTTCGACGCCGCGGAGGCCGCCGCCGTCGGTCTGGCCGCCCGCCTGTGGCAGTCCGCGACGCTGGGCGAGCCGGCGCGGCAGGCCTTGATCAAGCTGCGGGCCGCGGGCACCGAGGTGCGGGTCGCCGACGCACCCGGCGCCGTCCCGCATCTCGACGCCAGCGATCCCAGCCTGCCGGCACTGCTCGAGGCGGCACGCTCAGCCACCGTCGTGTGCTTCGACTACGTCAAGAAGGCCGGCATCGGCGAGCCCGAGCGACGCTGCCTCGAGCCGTGGGGCGTGCTGTCGTGGCGACGGCGCTGGTACGTCGCCGGCCTCGACCGCGATCGCGGCGAGCCGCGCAGTTTCCGGCTCTCGCGGATCGTCGGACCGGTCGAGACCATGGGCAAGCCCGGTGCCTTCGAGCGGCCGGAGAAGATCGACCTGCTCGAGATGGTCGCCGGTCGCGGCCCCGACGACGGTCAGCTGGCGCTGGTGCGGGTGTCCGGCAACGGCGGCGGGCAGCTGCGGCGGATCGCGGGGTCTGAGGTCGACGGCGTCCTGACCATCAGCTTCACCGAGACGCAGTGGCTGGCCCGGATCATCGCCAGCGCGGGCTCCAGCGCTGTGGCATTGGAACCTCCAGAACTGGTGACTGCGGTCGTCGAGCGGCTGCAAGCCTCGGCCGGAGGGTCCTGATGGCGGCGACGGTCAACGAAGAGCGACTGCCGCGGTTGCTGGCCTTGGTGCCGTATCTGCAGGCGCGTCCCGGTATCAGCGTGGCCGACGCCGCCGCCGACTTCGGCGTCACCGATGCGCAGCTGCGCCGCGATCTCACCCTGCTGTGGATGTGCGGCCTGCCCGGCCATGGCCCCGGTGACCTCATCGATCTGTCCTTCGAGGGCGAGACGGTGTCGGTGGTCTTCGACGCCGGGATGTCGCGGCCGTTGCGGTTGACGGCGGAGGAGGCGCTCGCCGTCGTCGTGGCGCTGCGCACGCTCGCCGAGACGCCAGGCCTCGCTGACACCGACGCCGTGCAACGCGCGCTGGCCAAGGTCGAGGCGGTGGCGGGGGGCGCGGTCGCCGACGACACGGTGGCGGTCGAACTCGACCACACCGAGCGCCTGCTGCCCGTCCTGCAGCGAGCCGTCGACGATAAGAAGGCGCTGCGGCTGAGGTACTACACCGCGTCTCGCGACGAGACCACCGAGCGCACCATCGACCCGGTGCGGGTCTTCGAGGCCGATTCCCAGAGCTACGTCGAGGCCTGGTGCCGTCGGGTCGAGGGCATGCGGGTGTTCCGCGTTGATCGAATCGAGAACGTCGTGCAGCTGGACGAGCCGTCCTCGGTGCCCGCGGACGTGCAGTTGCGCGACCTGTCCGAGGGCGTGTTCCAGCCCGCCGCCGAGCATCTGCTGGTCGGGTTGCGGCTCGGCCGGGCCTACGCCTGGGTCGCCGACTACTACTCGACCGAGGACGTCACTGAGGAAGGCGACCAGTTGCGGGTGAGCCTGCGCGTGGCCGACCCGGGCTGGGTCCGGGCGCTGGTGCTGGGCTCGGCCGGACAGGTCGAGGTGCTGTCACCGGACTGGCTGGCCGAGGGCGTCCGCGCCGAGGCCGCTCGCGCACTCGACGCATATGCTGCGAAGTAGAGTCAGTACGTGATCTGGATACCGATCGGCGCGTGGATCGCGGCGGCTGTCATCGCCGTTGTGCTGCTCGGCTTCTGCACCTACGAGATCGTGTGGAAGACCAAGCGGCTGCGAGCCGACCTGGTCGAGCTCCAAGCCGTGGCCGATCAGCTGCAGGACCTGCGCGGCGAGCTGGTCGTGACGCAGGAGCGTCTCGCCGCAACTGGTCTGCGCTGAGCGTCCTCGGTGGTGTCGATCGCGCGGCTCAAACGTCGTCCGAAGAGTCCGGACGGGCGGATGCCCGTCATGGACCATTTGCGGGAGCTGCGACGCCGGGTGATCTACATGATGATCTTCATCGTCGCGGGAGCGGTGGTGGGCTGGTTCCTTTACGGCCACATTTTGGGGATTCTGCGGCACCCGTACTGCTCGGTGCCGAAGCAGTACCGGTATACGCCGTCGGGCACGAGCGACTGCGTGCTGATCTATCACGGCGTGCTCGACGGATTCACCACCCGGCTGAAGGTGTCGGTGATCGCCGGGGCCGTGCTCACCGGGCCGCTGTGGCTCTACCAGATCTGGGCGTTCATCACGCCGGGCCTGCGCAAGAACGAGCGCAAGTACACGGTCGCGTTCATCGTGGCCTCGACCGTGCTCTTCGCAGCGGGCATGTCGCTGGCCTACGTGGTGCTGTCGAAGGGCTTGCAGATCTTGTTGGAGCAGGCCGGGTACGGAACCCAGGCGCAGCTCACCGTGGGCGACTACATCTCCTTCGTCACCCTGATGATGGTGATCTTCGGGGCCGCGTTCGAGCTGCCCCTACTGGTGGTGATGGCCAACCTGGCGGGTGTCCTGTCGGCGAAGATCCTGAAGAAGTCGCAGCGCATCGCGATCTTCCTGATCTTCCTGTTCGCCGCCGTCGCCACACCCAGCACCGATCCGTTCACGATGTGTGCGATGGCGATCCCGATGGTTGTTCTGTTCGAGGCGTCTGTGCTCGTCGCGGTCTTCCACGACCGCCGCAAGGCTCGGCGCCTGGCCGCGGAGCGGGCGGCGGCCCAGCTCGAGGACGACGAAGCCTCGTCGGTGGACGCCATCCCGGAACCGCTCGCCGCCCGCGACGATTCGTGGTCAGAGACGACGTGAGCCGACGCCGGATCGCGCTGTCGTGAATCCGGGGCCGCGGGTGCTCTGAGCGCGACTCGCCCGGGATCCGCGTTCCGCCGAACGCGCCCGTCCCCTTCGCGGAGCGCGCGTAGGGGGCCGACCCCCAGCTGGCGACTGTGACCTCTCAGGCCCGCTGGAACGGGTGGCCAGCGAGCCTGACGGGGTCAAGGCCGGGACTCATGTGGGTAGCTAACACGCATGACTGTCGCGCCCCTGCCGATCACGCTCACCGTGAACGGCACCGCCCACGAGATGCAGCTCGATCCCCGCACTACCGTCTTGGACGCGCTGCGAGAGCATCTGCATCTCACCGGCGCGAAGAAGGGGTGCGACCGCGGGCAGTGCGGCGCCTGCACAGTGCTACTCGACGGGCGGCGCGTGAACAGCTGCCTGCTGCTCGCTGCGTCCGCGTCCGGTGGTGAGATCACCACCATCGAGGGCTTCGCCACCGACGCAATGCATCCGATGCAGCAAGCCTTCATCGATCACGACGCGCTGCAGTGCGGCTACTGCACGCCCGGCCAGATCTGCTCCGCCATCGGCATGCTCACCGAGGTCGCCGACGGTTGGCCCAGCGCGGTGAACCCCGACGGTGCGAGCTTGGATGCCCCGGATGTGCGGGAGCGGATGAGCGGGAACCTCTGCCGCTGCGGCGCCTACGCCAACATCGTGCCGGCGGTGCTCGAGGCGGCCCAGCAATGAAGACGTTCACGTACGAGCGGCCAACCGACGTCGCGGGCGCCATCGAGGCCCTCGCGGCGCCCGGCGCCACCGCACTGGGCGGTGGCACGAACCTCGTCGATCTCATGAAGATCGGCGTCGAGTTCCCACGGGCACTGATCGACGTCTCCCACCTTCCCCTCACCGAAATCGACGTGGACGCCAGCGGCACGCTGTCCGTCGGAGCCGCGGTCCGCAACAGCGTGCTGGCCGCGGATCCTCAGGTGCGGCGGCTCTTCCCGGTGCTTTCGCAGGCGGTGCTTGCCGGCGCGTCCGGTCAACTGCGCAACATGGCGACCACCGCCGGCAACCTCGTGCAG
>JAOPVG010000509.1 GCA_025966255.1 Jatrophihabitans sp. | reverse complement strand
GCCGGTATCGCCGGTAGATGCCGCAGCCGTCATCATGAGTCCTTCGCCTCGGACACCCACGTAACGACTCGGCACGCTACGCCAGTTGCGGCGTTCCCACTATCGATCCGCAACGGCTCGCCGGTGGCGGTCCAGCCGAGCTAGCTCCGGATCACCACTGGGCGGCGATGTCGGAGGCCACGGCGCCGAGGCGTATCCGCTGCGGGTGCTGGCCGACTGCGATCTCGGCGACCACGCTCTCGGTGGCGTAGTCGATGACCTCGACCTTGTCGTCACCGGCGATCGACATCCAGCATTGCGTGGCACCGGGACCGTTCGTCGCCCAGTACGGCGTGTCGCCCACCGGGATCGTCTTGTATGCAAAAGACGCTCGGTTGACGATCGCGGCGTAGCGGTCCATGGTGCCCGCGGCGCACAGCTTCGTCCCGTCGGCGTTCATCGCCAGCCCGTGATGTGCGGAGTTCAGCACGTACTGGGCCTTCAACATGTTCGGCACCAGGTTCGGCAGGTTCGCCACCCGCGTCACCTTGCCCTGCTGCATGTCGAACTCGACGAGCCCGTGCAGGAAGGAGATCTGCAGGTACGCGTAGCGTTGGTCCGGCGCGATGGCCATCGGCCGCACCGCCGAGCTCATGCACGGGTAGCCCGCTTCGGCGAGCTTCTTGCCGATGTCCCACCGGTGCAGGATCGCGAAGGTCGCGTTGTCGACGACCTGGAAGATCTGGACGCCCTTGGTGGGATCGGTCAGCGGGCAGAAGAGCGACGGATCGGTCGGCGTGTAGATCCGGCCGATGCTGGCGTGGTAGATCAGCGAACCGTCCGGGGAGTAGTTGCTCTCGTGCGGCGTATCCCCGGAGCCGAAATCGCGCAACCGCTGACCCGTCGCGATGTCGAGTTCGTGGACGTTGGTGGTCGTCGAGTCGGAGACGAGCAGACGAGTGCCGTCCGGCGACTCGGCCATGTGATCGGAGCGGTACCCGGTCATCGGGCTGCGCCACACGATCTCGCCGGTCGCGAGATTGATGCCGACGACGTCGGCGAAGCTCGGGCGCGACACGGCGAGCAACCGCCCGTCCGGCGTGCTGAACATGTCGTCGACGAACTGGTCGTGGCCTTGACCGATCGCCGCGCGGATCGCGAGGAAGAGGGCGAGCTTGACCGGGTTGGCGTAGATCTCGGCCAGTCGCTGCGTCTTGTCCGGGATGACATCGAGGACCTTGCGCACCTGGTACGTGTGCGCATCGACGACGCTGGCGGTGCCGGCCCAGTTGTTGCCGACATACATCACCTCGTCGGTGCCGGTGAGCGCGGCGTCGGCCGGCGCGATGATCACGGTCGCGGCCACCGCGACGATGCCAATTGACAGCAGATTCACGACAACGCGAAGTCGATTCAAGACAGGCCCTCCCTGGACGCCACACCAGTGTCACGCAGATGCGGCCGGACGTCTCGTCGAGCGGTCGGATAGGCCGCATTCCGCGGCTCCTGACCGCTCCCCGTCAGACCCGCGCCGCGATCCAGTCGTCGACCACGGTGGCGAGCACCGGCATCGGTACCGAGCCGCTGTCGAGCAGCGCACCGTTGAACGACGGCAGGTCGAAGCTGGCGCCGACCGCACCCTCGGCCAGCGCGCGCAGGCGCAGGATCTCGCGCAGGCCGCTCAGGTAGGCCAGGGCTTGGCCGGGCCAGGCGATGTAGCGATCGATCTCGTCGGCGAGGAAGGTCTCCGGCAGCGCGACGTGCTCGACCATGAACGCCACGGCCTTGGCCCGGCTCCACCCGAACGCGTGCAGGCCGGTGTCGACCACGAGCCGGGCCGCCCGGTGCAGCTCGATGTACACCGAGCCGAGCTCGGCCCGCACATCGCTGTAGAGCCCGAACTCGCCGGCCAAGCGCTCGGCGTAGAGGCCCCAGCCCTCCGAGTGCACGGTCACCGACATCTGCTGCAGCAGCGGCAGCTCGCCGAGGTCCTGGGCCCGCGCCAGCTGGGAATGATGGCCGGGCACCGTCTCGTGGAAGGCCACCGCTTCCAGGTCCCAGCCCGTGCCGGCGGTCGCCCGCTGCGTGTTGAACCAGAACGTGCCGGGACGGCTGCCGTCACGCATCGGTCGGGTGTAGTGCGGCGGCATGCCCGCCTCGGCCACGGTGGGCGGCATCGGCTCCACGGCACACGGCGCTGGCAGTGGCGCGGGCATGATCTCCCCGGCGCGGCTCTCGGCCCGCAGCACCGCCGTCCGCGCTGCGGTCAGGGCGGTTTCGGCGTCGGTCTCCGACGAGGACGCCCGGACGGCGGCCACCACGGCAGCGAGATCGGCCAGGCCGAGCGATGCCCCGAGGTTCACCGCGCGAGCCTCGAGTCGCTCGATCTCGGCCAGCCCGATCGCGTGCAGCTCGTCCGCGGTGAAGGGCAGCGTGGTGTGCACCTCGATGGCGCGCAGGTAGTCCTCGTCGCCGCCGGGCACAGCGCCCAGGCCGGCCTGTTCGTCGGGTCGAGCCGTAGGTTGGAGCTCCACCAGCAGGTCGCGCCACCGCCGGAGTGCGGGCATGATGTCGTCGCTCACGATGCGGTCGCGCTCGACCACCCACGAGGGCGTGCCCGCCCACCCGTCCGGCGGCTGCGGCGCGGTGAACGCGGCCGGCACCGGCGTCGTCAACGCCCGATCGGCCCACGCCAGCGCCTGATCCAGCAGTGACCGGACCGGGCGGCGCCCGCGCGCCTCCCCCTCGCGCAGCCGCTCCGTGGTGCCGTCGATCCACGCCGCCGCGGCGCGCAGCCGAACCAAGTAGTCGTCGGCGGCGTGGGCACTGGGCAGCGTGGTGCGGGCCGCGATCGCGAACAGCGCGGGCGGGCCGGCCATCGGCATCGCCGTCACCGTGAACTCGACCTCGCGTTGCTCGAGCGCCAGCCGGCGCCGGCGGCAGGTCGCCCGTACCGCGGCCAGGGTGACCCGCTCGGCCGGAGTCTGCGCGTCGAGGGTCTCGGCCTGGGCCGCGATCCCGGCGAGGTCAGCGTCCAGGGCGGCCTCGGCGGCGGCCGACGGATCCGGCACCAGCGTGTCGTACTCGCGCAGCCCGAGCGCAGTGCCGCTGAACGGGTCGGCCACGAGCAGGCGGTTGACGAGGGTGTCGGCGAGCCGGCGCACCGGGGAGGCTGAGGTCATGCCTCATCCTGGCGTGAGCGGCAGACAGCCGATGATCAGGGGGCCGGTGGAACGCGCGCGGTAGCCGGGTCCGAGCTCGCCGGCGTCGTGATGTCAGTGCTGCCCGGTCCGGCGCCGCTGGACGGGCCGACCTCGCTGACCGCGGGCGGAACCACGTAGGTGAACAAGTCCGCAGCGCCGGTCGGGGAGACGGCATAGGCCGTGCTCACCTGGACATGCACCGTCCCGGCCGCTCGCGGCGGGGTGACGGCCTGCAAGGACGTCGACGACGTGACCTTGAGCGACAGACCGGGCGTCGACCCGAACA
>JAOPVG010000471.1 GCA_025966255.1 Jatrophihabitans sp. | reverse complement strand
CCTGCGTAGACGGTGTGGCCCGCGTCGGCGAGCCGGCGGGCGGTCAGAGCACCGAACCCGCTCGACGCTCCAGTAACGACGATGTTCTTGGACATCAGATCACGCCTCCGTTCACGTACAGGACCTGCCCGTTGACCCATCGGGCGGGGCCGGCGAGGAACGAGACCGCCTCGGCGACGTCGGCGGGCATGCCCAGCCGCTCTAGGGGCGGCATCGAAGCGAGCTCATCGATCGTCTCCTGGCTCTTGCCGTCGAGGAACAACGGCGTCGCCGTGGGCCCTGGGGCTACGGCGTTGACAGTGACGTCGCGTCCACGCAGTTCCTTTGCGAGGATCAGGGTGATGGCATCGACGGCACCCTTCGTGGCGGCATAGGCCGTGTAGCGAGGCAGCGCTATCTTCACCACTGAGCTGGAGAAGTTGATGATGGCCCCGCCGGATCGCACGCGGCGCGCAGCCTGCTGGTCAACGACGAATGTGCCGCGGACATTGATGCGGTGCATCCGGTCGAGGTCGGCGAGGTCGAGGTCGACTAGCCGCGAAAGGAGCATGATGCCTGCGGTGTGGACCACCACATCGACTCCACCATAAGTCTGGTCCGCGTAGTCAAACAGCGCGGCGACATCGGTCTCGTCGGCGACGTCCGCCTGGAACGCGGAGGCGGTGCCGCCAGCATCGATGATCGCGTTGACTGCTTCCTTGGCTGGCGCCGGGGAGCCGGCGTAGTTGATGACTACCGTCATGCCATCCGCTGCAAGCCGTTCGGCCGTCACCCGGCCAATACCACCGGAGCCGCCGGTGACGATCGCTACGCGGCCACGTACTTGCTCAATGGTCATCGTCGAGCCTCATTTCTTCGATGGAGGGTTTGGGAAGATCGGTCGATCCTCTGAGCGCCTGGGTAGTTCGGGTCGTCCTCAGCGCCGGAGCAGGTGCGTGTCTGACAGAGCGGATGGCACGTTGTAGATGTCGTTGTCGTTCAGGCTCGGGCCGGGGGGCACGATCTCGTCGAAGTTGATGCTTGCGTCTAGCGCAGTGTGAATCATGCGTATCGATTCTTCGTGATCGGTATTTGCCAATGCGCCGAACATCATCGTGCCGAGGGCAAACTCGCTTACTGACAATCCCGTTCGGCCCAGAATTCGTCGCTTCATATGTCTGCTCCCTCGCGTTTTCTCCGCCCTGGCAGCTCTTGTGCCGCCAGCCCGATCAGCGCAGTCACACTCGCCGCAGTCTCGGAGACGCTTGACAAGCGCTTGCCGAGCAGCGCCGAGGTCGGCTCCTACGATCGATGAATCAGGATCGCGCCAATCCGATCCGGTCGCCCCCGAGTAGACCCTGGGGTATCCCGGGTCTTTGTGGCCCCGGGTGCAAGACGACCGCCACGACGCCCGTCGCGAGCTAGTTGACCAAGGTGCTGTACACAGCCGAAGCATTCACCGAAGGCGGCCGCCGGTTACGGGCGAACCTCCGACGGCCGGCTGGTCGTCTGTTCGCCCTCGGCCATGCCGCCTGCTTCCAGTCGTCGCTGATGGCAGTGCGCAGGGCCTGGCATGCGCGGACCAGCAGTGTCCGTGTTCGAATGCAACCCGCGACAAACATGCGGGTCACGCTGACTATCGACGGGACACCCGTCGCCCGGACGCAGCCTGAAGCAGCATGCACCGCCCGCCGGCCGAGCGCACACCCCGTCGGCCCGGCGGCGCTGGGGTGTCAGACGTCTGAAGGACGCGGAGTGGCATGGCAGAGACGGCACGGCACACGGACGTCGGGTTGGTCGGGGCGGGGGTAGCAAGGGGGACCATTAGGCCTCGCACAGTCTTCCTTCGTGGCGCTACCATCCACCATGTCTTCGGCCATGGGCTCGAAGAGCACCCGACTGTTCGGTCGTGACCGCGAGTGCACCGCCCTGCTGCGCCAACTCGACGAGGCTCGAGCCCGCCGCGGCGGGGCGCTCGTTCTCCGGGGCGAGGCGGGTTGCGGCAAGACCGCGCTCCTGCGCTATGCCCGCGATCAGGCGGCCGGCTTTCGAGTCGCCCGCGTCGCGGGTGTGCAGTCCGAGATGGAACTGCCCTACGCCGGTCTGCACCAGCTCTGCGCACCGCTGCTCAACCATCTCGAGCGGTTGCCACCGCCGCAACGAAACGCACTGGAGGTGACGTTCGGCCTGCGGGAGGAGGCGGCGCCTGACCGGTTCCTGACTGGGCTCGCCGTGCTCACGCTCCTCGCCGATGCCGCCGACGAACAGAACCTGCTTTGCGTGGTCGACGACGCCCAGTGGATCGACCGCGCGTCACTGGAGGTCCTGACCTTCGCGGTACGACGCCTCGTGGCCGAGCCGATCGCGGTCGTCCTGGCATTGCGGGAAGGCGCGGATGGCCACCTTGACCTGACGGATCTACCGACGTTAACGGTGTCCCCTCTAGGCGATGGTGACGCCCGGCGAGTCCTTCAATCGACGATGCACGGGCGCCTCGATGAACAAGTACAGCAACGCATTGTCGCCGAAGCGCGGGGAAACCCGCTCGCGTTGATGGAGCTGCCCTGGGCCCTGACGCCGGCCGGGCTCGCCGGCGGCTTCGCGGTGCCCGATCTCCGACGGACATCCCTCCCGGTCGAGCGAAGCTTCCTGCTCCGACTCCAGTCCTTGTCCGAGGATTCACAGCTGCTGGTGCTGGCGGCCGCTGCTGAACCCCTCGGCGACGTGCAGGTGCTGATGCGAGCCGCCGATGCACTCGGCGTCGATGTCGACGGCCTCCGACCGGTCCAGGCAGAAGGACTCTTGGAGGTCGGAGCGCGTGTCCGGTTCCGCCATCCCCTTGTCCGCTCGACGGTCTACCAGGCGGCCTCGCCCGAGGCGCGGCGCAGGGTGCACCGCGCCTTGGCGGCCGCCACCGACGCCGAGACGGACGCCGACCGCCGAGCCTGGCATCGGGCGCACGCCGCCGACGGGCCGGACGACGATGTGGCGACCGAGCTCCAGCGCTCGGCGAGCCGAGCGCTGGCCCGTGGAGGAGTGGCTGCGGCCGCGGCGTTTCTCGAGTGGGCGGCCACGCTGTCCCTCGACCCCCTTCGAGGTCGCCACCGGGCGCTTGATGCTGCAGAGATGAAGGTTCAGGCCGGCGCGGTGAACGAGGCGGCAGCCCTGCTGGTGGCGGTCGACGTGGGCCCGGACGACGACCTGTTGGAGGCTCGATCGCAGCTGCTCCGCGCACATATTGCCTTCGCGATGAACCGCGGGAGCGAGGCGGCCTCGCTGCTGCTCGCGGCCGCGCAGCGGTTCGAGCCGCTGGACGGCGTCGCCGCTCGGGAGACCTACCTCGA
>JAOPVG010000443.1 GCA_025966255.1 Jatrophihabitans sp. | reverse complement strand
TCTGCGTCGCACAGGACGGCTTGGCCAAGGCGCAGGCGAAGCGCGATGCCGTCATTGCCGCAGCCACCGCCGCGGTCGACCAGGCGCAGGCCGTGGTCGAGTCCGCTCAGGCGGCGCTGGTCCGCGTGTCCGGCATCGACCGCGCTGCGGTGCTCCTGGATGCCGACGCGGCGGAACTGCGCAAGATCGCCGGCTCGAGGAACGGACGAAGGAACAAGGCGTGAGCACGCCGGACGAGGCCAGTCGGCTGCGTCTCGACGTCACCCCCAGCGAGCCGGCGGAGTTCTTGCGATGAGCCGGAGGTTTCGAGACACGCAAGCCCGGCTGCGTGCGATAGGCGGCCAACGCAAGGCTGTCCGCGCTGAGCAGCTGCGGGCGACCGGGCTGTCCGATCGAGCAATCGCTCGCCGGCTCAGCGTCCCGGTCGAGGCGGTGGCGCAGTGGTTCGACCTGCGGGACGCTCGATCTCAGCGACGTGGAAGGTACGGCCTGAGCCAGGCACCCGCCGGCGAGATCATCGGGGCAAATCAGATTGAGCCAGCGGATCACACCATGCGACGGCGGCGTGCGAGTAGGCGACAGCGTCGGCGTTCGGATGCGGATTGCACTGGGCGGGCGAGCTGCGTTGGATCGGCACGAATTCGTGTCCGTTCGTTGCAGATGCCAGCATGGACGAGTGGGTGAGAACGAGGCGCGCGCGCTCGCTGAACGATTGCTACTACGAGCGCTACCGAAACGTTGGAGGCACGTTCAAGCCGTGGCGGCCGAGGCGACTCGCTTGTGCGATTGTCTCGGGATCGATCCCGGTCTCGTCCTCTCCGCTGCCTGGCTGCACGACATCGGTTATGCGCCGACCGTTGCGGACACCGGATTCCATCCGCTCGACGGCGCTCGATACCTACGCGCGCATCACTGGGACGACGAGGTCTGCCGGCTGGTTGCCCATCACACAGACGCGGTGCACCAAGCCCCCACGGAGGATGTCGGCGACCAGTTGGCCAGCGACTTCGCGGAGGTCGACGGTTCGGGGCGCGACGTCCTGTGGACGGCCGACGCCACGACCGGGCCGAACGGCGAACGTCTCACGCTGGACGAGCGCATCGCCGAGATCAGCGAGCGGTACGGGCGCGATCACCCGGTCACCCTCTGCATGATCGGAAGTCGTGACGTTCTTGCGGCGGCGATCGACCGCGTCGGCGCGGCATGCCGCTAATGTCGGTGCAGATGGACGATCGAAATCAAGGGTTCCGAACCGGGCTGGGCCACGACATTCATCGGCTCGTGCCCGGCAAGCGGCTGGTCCTGGCCGGCGTTGACATCCCGTCCGACGTCGGCTTCGACACGCACTCGGACGGCGATGTGCTGTCTCACGCCCTGGTCGATGCACTTGCTGGCGCGATCGCCGATGGCGACCTCGGCACGCACTTCCCCGAGAACGACCCTGATGCGCAGGAAGCTCGCAGTCTCGGCTTCGTAGAGCAGTTCGCCGAGCACGTTGCGCGCGCCGGCTATGTCGTGGCCAACGTCGACTGCTTTGTCGTCCTCGGGACGGTTCGACTGCGACCGCACATCGAAGCAATGCGCGCGAACATTGCTGCCGCGCTCCAACTCGACCTCGCCAAAGTGTCCGTCAAGGCGCGGTCCAACGACGGCATCGGTCCAGAGGGGGAGGGAACTGCGTGCGTCGCGTGGGCGAACGTGCTCGTCTACGCGGTGCGGGCCTGAGCGTGCTCCCACACGCGCTCGAACGACGCGATCATGCGCTCGGCCAGGCCGTGCGAGCTGATCCGCCGCAATTGCAGCACCGGAGACTCGGACGCGGCCGCGCCGTACAGGTGCCAGTTCACCAGCAGTTCGTCGTCGAACCGAAGGATCGAGGCGTACAGGGTCGTTCCGTGAACGCGGATCTCGGCCGGCGAGTCGACGAGTGCTTGGTCGGCGTACTTGGCCGCCAGTCGGCATCGCGCCGCCAGGAGATCATCGATGCCTTCCTCGGCGCCACGTAGTCGGACCGCGCTGCTTTCAGGATCGCCGAGACACACACGCACGGCCACGCCGTTGCGGGACTGCTCGGCCAGCATCGGGCCGAACCCCGCAACCGCGTCCCACAGCCATATGCCCGCGAAGGTCAGCAGGGTGACCTGTGCCGTCGCCGCGCTGAGCATTGACATCACGAGACCTGTCGGCATCGCGGCTCGGCTCGGGTAGATCGCCTCGACCTCGTTCGTCTGAGCGCCGTTCGAGGCATCTGGCCAGAGCATCCCGATCGGGACCTGGACCGTCTCGGCGATCGCGTGGCGCGCTTGCGCTCGAGGAATCCGTGACTGGTCGGCCACTAGCCGGTCGATTGTTCGCGGGTCGACTTCGACGGACGCCGCGAGATCTGCACTGGTGAGGCCGGCGCGAGCCATCGCCTCCGCGAGCCGGTCGTTGCGTCCCCTCGTCTGCGGCATGAAGGGAATGTACGACGCATGGACGACAAATGCCCCAATTCGTCCACAGGTCGTCCGCGAGGTGTGGGAGCTGCGTCCAGGGCGTTCGCCGCAGGCTGCTGGCGTCCAGCACGAAGCGCACGAGGAGTACGACGCCATGACAACTTACGATCTCGCGGACCCGACCAAGCAATGTCGTCCGCCGGTTTCGTCCGTAGTGGATCCCGGAGGCCAAGGCATCCGACGCAGATCACTCGATAACTCGGCTCCTTCGACGGCGACATATGCGACCGACGACGGATGCGCCCAACTGCTCGACCAAGCCCTGCAGCAGGTGCCGTACGAACTCACCGGCGACGAGAACTCGTCGTTTCCCCTGCTCGCAGCGCTGAAGACCTTCGACGCCGCGCGCGGTTCGGACGCCGCCCGCGAGCTCGTCTTCGTCGCCGCGCTGAGCATTGACATCACGAGACCTGTCGGCATCGCGGCTCGGCTCGGGTAGATCGCC
>JAOPVG010000384.1 GCA_025966255.1 Jatrophihabitans sp. | reverse complement strand
GGTCAGCGTCGGTTCGGCCAGCAGCGCGCGGGCCACGAAGGCCAGGCCGATGCCAGTCAGGGACCACCCGATGAGATCGAGCGTCGGGCTGCCCGCGATCACAGTGGCGATGAAGTGCAGGGGTTGCGAGACGATGACGGCCCACGCGGCCGCCTTGGGAATGCGCGTCGAGCGGAGCAGGGCAATCCCCAGCAGCACCGTCCCGACCACGTGGCCGACGACGAAGATCGCGATGCCGACATTGAAGGACGGATGCGCAGCGTCGAGGAGCTGAGCGATCTGGTGCGGGTCAGCATGCGCGTGGGCACCGCTCCAGAGCAGGTAGTCCTCGCCGACGAGCACGCCGAGGCAGAGGTAGCCGGGCACCGACAGCGCCAGTGCCCAGGTCTTGAGACGGCTCGCCGGCAAGACACTCGCGGCGGCAACGACGCCCGGCACCAGGGTGACGAGGGCGATCAGTCCCAGCCAGACGACCGCACTCTGGCGACCCGGATGGGCATCGACGGCCTGGACGGTGGCGAGGCTCGAGTCAGCGTTGTAGTACGGCAGCAGGTAGCGCAGCGCGGCGACGCACAGTGGTCCGACCGGCAGCAGCACCAGCGCCAGGCGCCTCATCGGGTCACCACGTGGCTGGTCGTCGGACGACCGATGAGGAGCACGCCGGCCGCGGTCAGCCCGATGATCGCCCCGGCGGACGCCTTCGCGACCGTTGGCACGCCGTGCACGAAGAACGCGGGGGCGGCGGTGACGGCCGAGACGATGCGGAGGGCGAGCAACGGGCGCACGGCGCTGCGACTACCCGTCCATGCTCGGGCGACGAAGAACAGCGATGCGACTCCCAAGACGGCGCCGGTGGCCGCGATGGCATACGGCGGATGGTCGCCATCGGTGACGGCGAGGCCGGCGATGTCACCGACCGAGAGCAGACCGAGCAGCACGAGCGCGATCCGTAGCGATGCATTCATAGGGTGCTCCTTCAGGTAGCGGACCCCATGAGGTTGTGCGACCGGCGTTCCCATCCGGCAGAGCCAGTTGCCCGCCGGGCCGGGACGCTGCCCGGCCGACCCGGGAGAACATCCCGTGACATCGGGAACGGCACGGGTCCACACTCCATCCCATGCGGAGCAGCAGGCCGGTTGCGGGCGGGTTCGCGCTGCTCGCCGTCGCCTTGTCCGTTGCGGCCGTCGTGCTGACGATTCGGGTGCACTGGTCCTTCCGCGAGGCGCTCGACGCGTTTGTCGTGAGCAACCTGGTCATCGGGCTGAGCTTCGCGTTCTGCGGGGCGCTCATCGTCTGGCACCGGCCGAGCCACCCGGTGGGCTGGATGTACGCGGTCGGCGGGACTCTCCAACTCATCACCGCGGCGTTCGCGCCGACCGCGCGGGCGTTGCAGGTCGGCGGTGCGCCGCGGCAGGCAGTGCAGATCGTGGTGACGATCGCCGAGTGGGCCTGGCCGATCCATATCGGTCTCGTGCTGCCGCTGTCGCTCCTCCTGCTGCCCGACGGCCGGCTGCCCTCGCCGCGCTGGCGTGCGGTGTTTCTCGCGGTCGCGATCACCGCGCCGCTGTTCATCGTCGAGATCGGAGCGGCGTCGGGACAGATCGGGCACCTGCCGGAGGGCCTCTGGGTGCTGCCCGAGCACGGCGGGTGGGCGACGCTGTGGACGGTGAGCGAGCTGCGCTGGTCGGTGGCGATGCTGCTCGGGGCGGTGGCGCTTCTGGTGCGCTATCGCCGGGGCGACGAGACGATCCGTCGGCAGCTGTTGTGGCTGCTCGGCGCGGTGGGGGTCATCTTCGCCGCGGTGTTGCCGTGGTCGCTGCTGGCCGGCACGCCGATCGCGGTGCTGTTCGCCATCCCGCTGCTGCCGGCCGCGATCACGGTCGCCATCCTGCGGCACGGCCTGCTCGATATCCGGCTCGTCCTGGCCCGCGGTCTGAGCTATGGACTGCTGTCCGGCCTGGTGCTGGCGGGATACGCGCTGCTCGTGCTTGCGCTGTCGGGGGTTGCGTCCGCGCTCGTGGTGGCGCTGTTGGCGTTCCCGCTGCGCGCCCGATTGCAGCGCAGCGTCGAGCGGCTGCTCTACGGCGAGCGCGATCCGTTGCGCGTTGCGTCTCGCGTGGGCGGACGCCTCACTGATGTCGCCGGCAGCCTCGACGAGATCCGCACAGCCATGCGGTTGCCGTGGGTCGCCATCGTCGTCGGATCGGAGACGGTTGCGACGGCCGGGACCCCGTCCGGACGTGAGGTGCGGCGTCCGCTCGGTGCGGATTCCGAGCTGGTCGTGGGGCTGCGTCGCGGCGAGCTCGTCCTCGCACCGGCCGACGAACGGGTGCTCGACCTGCTGGCCGGTCCGCTCGCCGTGGCCGTGCATGCGACGATGACGTCCCGGGCGCTGCAGCAATCCCGCGAGCAGTTGGTGGCCGCGCGCGAAGAGGAACGGCTGCGACTGCGCCGCGATCTCCACGACGGACTCGGGCCGCTGCTCACCGGTGTGGCCCTCGCCGCCGACGCCACCGCGAACCTGCAACAGTCCGCGCCAGACGATGCCGCCGACCTGCTGCGGGGAGTCCGCAGTGACATCCGTACCGCCATCGCTGAGGTGCGTCGGGTGGTCGATGACCTACGGCCACCGGCCCTGGACGAATTGGGACTGACGGTGGCGCTGCAGACCCGAGCGGCGCAGACGGTGCGGCGGGCCGACGGCCAGCCGCTGCAGGTCACGGTCGAGGTCGACGCGCTCGGACAACTTCCCGCGGCAATCGAGGTGGCGGCCTATCGGATCGCCACCGAGGCCATCAACAACGTCGTGCGGCACTCCAGCGCGACGTCGGTGCGGCTTCATCTGCGCCGCGATGACGACCTGATCGTCGAGGTCGTCGACGACGGCGGAGGCACCATTCCGGTCGTCTGGCAGCCCGGCGTCGGGATCACCGGCATGCGCGAACGGGCGGCCGAACTCGGCGGCTCGTGCGACGCCGGCCCCTCTCCTCACGGCGGCCGAGTGCGGGCCCGGCTGCCGCTGGTGTCCACATGATCCGCGTGCTGATTGCCGATGATCACCCGGTGATGCGGAACGGTCTGGCCGCGCTGCTCGGCTCGCTCGATGACATGGAGGTGGTGGCGGTCGTCGCCGATGGTCGGCTGGCGGTGAAGGAGGTCGTCTTGCTGAAGCCGGACGTCGCCCTTCTCGATCTGCAGATGCCCGAGCTCGACGGCTTCGGCGCGTTGCGGGAGATCAGTCGGTTGGTTCCGAGCACGGCGCTGTGCGTGCTCACCATGCATGACGATGACGACTCGCTGTTCGCGGCGATGAAAGCCGGAGCGCGGGGCTACCTGCTCAAGGGTGCCGAGCAGGAGGACATCGCCCGCGCGGTGCGCGCGATGCACGCGGGCGAGGCCGTGTTCGGTCCGGGCGTGGCCCATCGGGTGCTGCAGCAACTCGTCGCACCGCCTGCTGCCGCGCGACCCTTTCCCGAGCTCACCGAGCGCGAGTTCGAGGTGCTCGACCTGCTCGCCGCCGGCCACCCCACGCGCACCATCGCGAGCCGGATCGGGGTAGCCCCGAAGACGGTCAGCAATCTGATGTCGAGCATCCTCCGGAAGCTGCAGTTGGTCGACCGGGCCCAGGCGGCCGTCGCCGGCCGCGACGCGGGCCTCGGATCAGGCGGTCAGTAGCTTCGACCGCTCGCTCAGGTCGCCGGAATCAGGTGGTGCACCGACCCGCGAGCGGGCTAGCGTGCCACCAGTGAGCCGCCTCGTCGACGCCGTCGCGCCCGCGCGCTTCGGCCGGGCATTTCGTTGGCTGCTTGCCTCGACCTGGGTGTCGAACCTCGGCGACGGTGTCGTCATTGCCGCCGGCCCACTGTTGGTCGCATCGCAGACCGATTCGGAATTCCTGGTGGCGCTGGCCGCGCTGGTGCAATGGCTGCCGCCGCTGCTGTTCGGGCTGCTGGCCGGGGCGCTCACCGACCGTCTCGACCGCAAGCTCATCGTCATCAGCGTCGACGTCGTGCGCACCGCGGTCCTCATATTCATCGCACTGTCCGTCGTCAGCCACACCGTCTCGATCGGGCTGGTGCTGATCGCGCTGTTCCTGCTCGGCTCGGCCGAGACGTTCGCCGACAACGCCTCGCTCACGCTGCTGCCGATGCTTGTGCATCGCGCCGACCTGGCGATCGGCAACGCCCGGCTGCAGACCGGATTCATCACTCTCAACCAGCTGGCCGGCCCACCGATCGGTGCCGCGCTGTTCGCGGCGGGCATGGCCTGGCCTTTCGCCGCAGAGGCGGTGCTGGTGCTGCTCGCGGCGGTGCTCATCCTGCGGGTCACGCTGCCCGCGCATCGCCCGGAAGCCGCCGTGAAGAAGAGCATCCGACACGACGTCCTCGAGGGATTCCGCTGGGCGTGGAACCATGCCGCGGTCCGCACGCTGGTCCTCACCATCTTCACGTTCAACATCACCTTCGGCGCGGCCTGGTCGGTGCTGGTCCTCTACGCGACCCACCGGCTCCACTTGGGCGCCGTCGGGTTCGGGTTGATCACCACGGTCGGCGCGCTGGGCGGACTGGCCGCGACGCTGTCCTACGGCTGGATCACGCGGCATGTCACACTCGGCAACCTCATGCGGATCGGGCTGATCATCGAGACGCTGACTCATCTTGCGCTCGCTGTGACGACCGTGGCCTGGGTGGCGCTGGTGGTGTTCTTCGTCTTCGGCGCTCACGCCTTCGTCTGGGGCACGACCTCAATCACCATCCGTCAGCGCGCGGTACCGCTCAACTTGCAGGGACGGGTGGGCAGCGTGAATCTCGTCGGAGTCTTCGGTGGGCTCGTAATCGGCTCGGGGATCGGCGGTGTCCTCGCGCAGCACTACGGGGTGACCGCGCCGTTCTGGTTCGCTTTCGGCGGGTCGGCGGTCTTCGTGTTGCTCATCTGGCGCCAGCTTTCGCACATAGCCCACAACGATGAGGCCGACCCTCCCGACGAGGCGAGCCGGCTTGCCGGGCTGATGGTCGTCGAGTAGGACAGCTACATGCAGGCCATCCGTGCTCGCCACGCCTTCGACGGCGAATCGTTTCTCAGCGTGGGTGCGACCGTCTTGATCGAGGCCGGCGCGATCATCGGCGTTGAGTCGTATGGGTTCCAGGTCCCCGCAGATTGCTCGGTGACCGATCTGGAAGGGACGCTTCTGCCGGGCCTGATCGACACGCACACTCACCTCGTCACCGACAGTGGAGTTTCGGCCTTGGACCGGGTGGCGGGCTACTCCGCTGAGGAGATCGAGGAGGTCGTCTCCCGGGCCTTGCGCGATCACGTGATGGCGGGTGTGACGACGGTTCGCGACCTAGGGGACCGACGATTTTGCGTCGTCGACCGTCGGGATCAGCGGCCGCACGACTCCGTGTTCGAACCGACGATCGTCGCGTCGGGGCCGCCGTTGACGACTAAGGCCGGCCACTGCCACTACCTGGGGGGTGAGGTTTCCGGGACGGCCGAGATCATCGCTGCGGTAGCCGAGCGGGCGGAACGGGGCGTGGACGTCATCAAGGTGATGGCCTCGGGCGGTGTCAACACCCCGGGCACCGACGTGATGCTCACTCAGTTCACCACTGGCGAGCTCCGGCGGATCGTTGACCAGGCTCATGGGGCCGGTATTCCGGTGACCGCGCATGCGCACGGAACTGCGGCAGTGGAGCAGGCGGTCGCGGTCGGAGTCGATGGCATCGAGCATTGCTCCTGTGTCACCGACCGTGGCTTCGGGCAGGTCAGCGATGAGACGGTCATGGCCCTGGCGCGCAGCCGTATCGCGGTCTGTCCCACCATCGGCGTCGACCTGGAACTGATGAAGGTCCCGCCGCCGGCGTTACAAGCGATGATGGATCGGATGGGC
>JAOPVG010000347.1 GCA_025966255.1 Jatrophihabitans sp. | reverse complement strand
GTCCCGCGGCGGCGCCTGTCCCCCACTGACCCGGTCGATGATCGGAGCCAACACGTCATCTTGGAACTTGTCGCATTGCTCCTTCGATTCCCAGACTTCGATCACCTGGAATCCGCCCGGCGTCTCGCGGGCGATGTGCACCAGAAGCCCGGTGCGGGCGTTCTCACCGACCTGCTCGATGACTTGAGCATTGACCGCGTTGTACATGTCGATCGGTCCGGGCACAGTCGCAATAATTCCGTGAGCCATGGCATTCTCCGCGCTCTTGTCGTGCCCACCCTGAGGCAGAAGCTACGCGAGTGGTGCGACGACCATCAAGAGAGCGGTGGACAGCTGATATCTCTCGGCCCGTTGCCCGCTCCAGCGTCAACGGGTAGGCCCGCTGTCAGCCAGGCGCGGAATCCGCCGACAAGATGCGCCACGTCGTGATAACCCAGCTGCTGCAATGTTGCGGCGGCTAACGCCGACCGTGCTCCTGAGGTGCTGTAGGCGATGACGCGTCGCTGCGGGATGAACGGCTCCTGGTGGTGCGCACTGGCGAGGTCGGCCTGAAATTCGAGCAAGCCCCGCGGCGAACAGACGGCTTGAGGGATCACACCCTCAGCAGTCTCGAACGGCTCTCGCACGTCGACCAGCAGCACGTCACCATGATCGATCTCCCAGGCGGTCTCGGCCGGAGTGAGGTTCTCGATGCCGGCCGTCGCGACGGTTACTAGTTCGCGCAGGCTGCTCACGACCTCGACCGTCAGCCCGCTCCAGCCCGAATGTGGTCGACGACCGGTGTGAACTCCTCAGTCGGCGAGAAGTCGACGTACTCGGTGTCCTCGAGCGCAACTGGGACGTGCCCGGGCGCCCAGTAGACCGCCTGTCCGGCCTGGTAGATCGTGTCGCCGTCCTTGGCCCGCATCTGGAGCCGCCCGGAGAGGATGTAGCCCCAATGCGGGCACTGGCACGCGTCGTCGGGCAGGCCGACCAGCGCGGGCCCGAGATCCGCTCCTTGAGGCAACCGGATGAACGAGGTCGACATCCCGCCGCCGATCTCCTGAAGTCGTACCTCGACGCCGTTCCCTTCGATGACGACAGGGACGTCCTTGCGGTTGAGTGATCGCATGCTCTCTCCTCGGTTGGGCTGGTTGGTCAGCGGTCGAGGAGAAGCGTGCTCACCGGGTGTTCCTGAATCGTTCCTTGCTGCTCGACGGATGCGGGCGGTGTACGTCCGGCGTGGTGGCCGCGACCTCGCAGCGTCGGGCATCGAGCGGTTGTCCGGCGTTGCGGTACGCGTTGGCGGCAGCGGCGAGATGACGGTGCCCCGCCTCGCCGTCGCCGCTCGCCCGCAGCCGGTGGCCCCGCACCTCGTCGAGCGCGGCGTACCACCCCGGGAGGCGCATCAAGATCGTCGTGAGCCGCTCCGCAACCGCCTCGTAGGCGGCCGCACGGTCCAGGTCGCCGGCGCGCGCGGCCGCGAGGGCGGCGGGCACGGCGAGGTTGATGCGACACCCTGGACAGGTCTCGGTCGTGCCGTGCACCGCGTCTTCGGCTTCCTCGAGTGCGGCCATGGCGCGGGCGGGGTCGCCGGCAGCCGTGATCCTTGTCCCGTAGATGCGATCGAAGAGGTGGAAGCCGAGGTTCGAGTCGCGGGCGACTGCCAAGGATTCGTCGAGCAGTGCGTGCGCCCGCTCCGCGTCACCGCGGTAGAGCGCAACCTCGGCCAGCCGCTGCAACGACAACGCTTCACCGCCGGCGGCGCCGATCGCGCGGTGCAGTTGCGCCCCGTGCTCAAGGTCGGTGTGCGCCGCGTTGAGCTGCCCCATCAGGAGGCGGGCTTCGCCGCGGAACGTCGTGGCGAACGCCTTGCCCCGGGCCGCGCCCAGGCGATCGGCCTCGGCCTCCAGGCCGTCCGCGAACGCGATCACGTGGGCGTAGGGCTCCCGTCCGTAGAGAAGACGCTCGGCCACGCACAACTGGCCATCGAAAACGGTGATCGCCAACTCGGGCAGCGCATACGTCTCGTGCAGAACTGCGAGCAAACTTCGCGGCAGCTCGCCCCGTGCATGCTCGGCCGCGGCCTCAGCCCACGCGGCAATCACGACGGCGGAAGGATTGCCCGACTCCATGGCCAACGCCCGCGTCTCAGCCGCCTTGGCCACACCAACCGCCGGGTCGGCGAATCCCATTGCCGCCGCACCGCAGAGGGCGAGGGCCTGGGCCAGCCGGCCGTCCAGCGTCTGAGCCTCGACATTCTGCAACACGACCACCGCCGCCGCAGGGTCGCCCGCGCGGACCAACGCCAGTGCCTGCTTGGCGCGGATCTCATGGCGCTGCGATTCGTCGACCGCGGCCGCAGCAGCGGCGTAGGCCGTGGGTGCGCGGTCGTCCCCGATTGCTTCGAGTGCCTCGGCGCGCAGACAGAGAGCCTCCGCGTGGCCGGGAAACTGCTCCAGCAGGACGCCAACGTGCGTCAGCGCGTCTTTGAAGGCGCCGAGTCTGACGGCCCGGCGCGCCGCCGCAACCAGCCACGGAGCCGCCTCCTCGGGCCGGCCGCCGGCCAGCCAGTGCGACGCGATGGCATCCGGGGTGCCTCCGGACGTGACGAGACGGCGCGC
>JAOPVG010000547.1 GCA_025966255.1 Jatrophihabitans sp. | reverse complement strand
GCCTTGGCCGCCACGACGGCCAGAGTTCGCGCGTAGTCGCGCAGGTAGTAGACGTCCTGCGCGACGTAGTAGGCGAAGCGCTCGGGCGACAGAGTGCCTGTGGTGAGTCCGGCAAGGAACGGGTGCTCGAGTATCGCGGTGTAGATCGGCCGGGCGCCTTCCCACATCGAGCTCGTCCACGTGTCGCCCACGGTGCTCCTGTCCTTACCGTCTCGGGATACTGGCAGCGTGAATTCGCAACAGCCACCGACGGCCCTCACGATTGCAGGCTCGGACTCCGGGGGTGGTGCCGGGGTGCAGGCCGATCTCAAGACCTTCCTCGCCTGCCGGGTGCACGGCATGTCGGCTATCACCGCGGTCACCGTGCAGAACTCGCTCGGCGTCACCGGCTTCTACGAGTTGCCGCCGCACGCCGTCGCCGAGCAGATCGAGTCGGTGGCGACCGATATCGGCGTCGGCGCGGCCAAGACCGGCATGCTCGCGTCGGCCGCGATCATGGCGGCCGTCGCCGAGGTCGTGACCCGGTTGTCGATCACACCGTTCGTGGTGGATCCGGTGGCCGCCTCCCAGCACGGCGATCCGTTGCTACGGCCCGATGCGCTGGAGGCGCTGCGCGACGTGATCATCCCGCTCGCGTCGCTGATCACGCCCAACCTCGGCGAGGTGCGGCTGTTGACCGGGGTGGATGTGCGCACCCGCGCCGACATGGACGAGGCGGCCCGGGCGCTGTTCGCGCTCGGGCCCCGCGCCGTCCTGGTCAAGGGCGGTCACCTGCCCGAAGGCGATGCGGTCGACGTGCTCTACGACGGCACGACCACCGTCGAGCTGACCGCGCCGCGGCACGACACGAAGCACACGCACGGCTCCGGCGACACGCTCGCCTCGGCCATCACGGCCGCGCTGGCTCGTGGCCTCGAGCTCCCCGCTGCGGTGCGCGAGGCCAAGGCGTTCATCAGCCGGGCCGTCGACGGCTCGTTCCCGTTGGGGGCCGGGCTGGGACCGGTGGGGCACTTCTGGCGGGTACGGGATTGGCCGGGGTCATAGGGCCGCCCATGTCATGGGGCGGACGTGCGAAGACGCGCCGCGAACGCGGCCGCAGCCGCTCCGGGATCGTCGGCTTCGGTGATCGCCCGGACCACAACGGCGCGCCGCGCTCCGTGCGCAATCACCTCGTCGAGTCGCTCGAGCGTCTCGATGCCGCCGATCGCGAACCAGGGCCGATCGTCCTGGTGCGCGCTCGCATGCGTGACGAGGTCGATGCCGGCCGCCGGCCGGCCCGGCTTGGTCGGCGTCGTCCAGGTGGGCCCGCAGCAGTAGTAGGCCACGCCGTCCTCGGTGCGTGCGGCGTCGGCCTGGGCCGGTGAGTGCGTCGAGCGTCCGATGAGCACGTCCTCGCCCACGATCTTCCGAGCGGCGGTGACGGGCAGATCGTCCTGGCCCAGATGCAGGATCGGCGCATCGACCGCCCGCGCGATGTCGGCGCGGTCGTTCACGGCGAACAGCGCGCCGTGCTTGGCGGCGGCCGCGGCGAAGATCTCGAGGAGTCGCATCTCCTCGAGCGCCTCGAGACCCTTCTCGCGCAGCTGCACGATGTCGACGCCGTTGGCGAGCACGGTGTCGAGGAAGTCCGCGAGGTCGCCGGTGCGGGATCGGGAATCGGTGCAGAGGTAGAGGCGGGCGTCGCGGAGATCGAGCATCCGCCGAGCGTAGGGTGGTGCCTGCACGGGAGCCCGCCGCGGGGCGGGCTGAGAGGGCGCACGGGAAGCGCCGACCGTCGAACCTGATCCGGGTAATGCCGGCGCGAGGGAGCGAAGTGTCCGAAAGTGTCGTCGTCGTCGGTGCGGGTGTCATCGGCACCGCGGTGGCTTGGCGCTGCGCGCAACGCGGCTTGTCGGTCACGCTCCTCGATCCCGCGCCAGAGCGCGGCGCGTGGCACGCCGCGGCCGGGATGCTCGCGCCGATCACCGAACTGCACTACACCGAGACGCCGCTGCTGCACCTCAATCTCGACTCACTCACCCGCTACCCCTCGTTCGCCGCTGAGCTGTCGGAGGAGGCGGGTCAACCCGTGGGGTTCCGCGAGTGCGGCACGGTGGTGGTGGCCTGGGACGGCGCCGACCTCGCCGCGCTACAGGATCTGCACGCCTTCGGCGCCCGCCTCGGCGTCGAGTCGTCACTGGTCACCGGACGGGAGCTGCGCGCGCTGGAGCCCGCGCTCGCGGCCGGGTTGCCCGGTGGGCTTCTCGCGCCCGGTGATCATCAGGTCGACCCGCGGCTGCTGCACGCGGCGTTGCTCGAGGCCGGCCGCCGGCGCGGGGTGACCTACGTGCCCTCCGGCGCCTCAGTCGTCGGCGATGCCTCCCGGGTCACCGGTGTGCGCACGGATGACGGGACGGTGATCTCCGCGGCGCACGTGGTGATCGCCGCCGGGTGCTGGTCGGGCGCCATCTCGGGAGTGCCGGCCGCGGCCGTTGCGGCGGTCCGTCCGGTCAAGGGGCAGACCCTGCGGCTGCGACTGCCCGGCGAACCGGTGCTGCGCCACGTCCTGCGCGGCGCGGTGAAAGGGACGCCGATCTACCTCGTGCCGCGGGAGGACGGCCAGATCGTGGTGGGCGCCAGCTCGGAGGAAGCCGGCTACGACGTCCAGCCGCGGGCCGGCGCGGTGTACGAACTGCTCCGGGACGCGCAGTCGCTGCTGCCGGAGTTGAGTGAAGCGGTGCTCGAGGACGTCAGCACCGGTCTGCGCCCCGGCTCGCCCGACAACGCCCCGCTCGTCGGCGCCAGCGGAGTCGCCGGGTTGATCCACGCGACGGGGCACTTCCGCAACGGCATCCTGCTCACCCCGGTGACCGCCGACGGCATCGCGTCGCTGGTCGCCACCGGCGAGCTGCCTGACGTACTGCAGCCCTTCGCTCCCACCCGCTTCTCTCCGGCCGAGGTGCCGGCATGACGATCGAACTGAACGGCCAGCCCCACGAGGTCGACGACGGCACGAGCATCGCGGAGTTGATCATGTCCGTGACCGGCTCGGCCCGCGGCAGCGCCGCAGTGGTCGATGGCGAGATCGTGCCGCGCAGCTCGTGGGCGTCCTACGAACTGCGTGACGGGCAGTCCGTCGAACTGATCACTGCGATCCAAGGAGGGTGATCCGAATGGACGACGTGTTCTCGATCGCCGGCGTCGAACTGGCGTCCCGGCTGATCCTCGGCACCGGCGGCGCGCCCAGTCTGCACGTCATCGACGAGACGCTCGCCGCGTCCGGCACCTCCATGTGCACAGTGGCGATGCGCCGCGTGGATCCGACTACGAGCGGCACGATCCTCGACGTCATCGACCGGCACGGCGTGCGGATCCTGCCCAACACGGCCGGCTGTCGCACCGCGCGCGAAGCGGTCCGCACCGCCCAGCTGGCGCGCGAGGCGCTCGAGACCGACTGGGTGAAACTCGAGGTCGTCGCCGACGAGCGCACCCTGCTGCCCGATCCGATCGAACTGCTCGATGCCGCTGAATCCCTTGTGGCACAAGGCTTCCAAGTATTGCCGTACACGAATGACGACCCGGTGCTGGCCCGTCGGCTGCAACAGGCCGGCTGCGTTGCGGTCATGCCCCTCGGCTCGCCGATCGGCACGGGGCTGGGGATCAGCAATCCGCACAACATCGAGATGATCGTCGCCGAGGCCAGCGTGCCGGTGATCCTCGACGCCGGCATCGGCACGGCGTCCGACGCCGCACTGGCCATGGAGCTGGGCTGCGACGCCGTGCTGCTCGCCTCGGCCGTCACCCGCGCGCAGGACCCGGTCGCGATGGCCGAGGCGATGGCGCTGGCCGTCCGCGCCGGCCGGCTGGCGCGCACTTCCGGGCGGATCCCGAAGCGGTTCCACGCCCAGGCATCGTCGCCCACCGAAGGGATGGCTGTTCTCTAGATGGTGGCCACGCTCGATCCTGCCGAAGCACCACACACCCTCGACCAACCGGCTCCACGATCGCTGCGGCTCGTCGACCAACTCGGCCTCTGGGGCAATCTCGGGGTCAGCCTGCTCGGCTTCACCGGCGCGATCTTCGTCCTCGTCCCGATCGAGGGCGGTCCGCCGTTGTCGCTCACGGCGGCGCTCATCGCCCTGATCGTGGGGACGGTGCTCGGCAGTCTCGCCATCGCCATTGCCGCCGTGCCCGGCGCGCAGACCGGCGCACCATCGATGGTGCTGCTGCGCGGGTTGTTCGGCACCCGGCCGTCCTATCTGCCGACGCTGCTCAACGTGGTGCAGCTGCTCGGCTGGACCACCTTCGAACTGGTCACCATCGGCACGGCCATGCACCAGATCACGCCGAGCGTGCCGCAGTGGATCTACGTGCTCGCCGGCGGGGTGATCACCACGCTGTTGGCGCTACGCCCGCTCGGCTGGATCCGGGTGCTGCGCAAGTACGTCACCGTGGCCGTGCTGATCGCCCTCGCCTATCTGTTCATACAGCTCATCCGGCATCCGCTGCCCGGTTTCGGCGACGGCTCGTGGAACGGCTTCTGGATCGCCGTCGACACCGTGATCGGCGTATCGGTGTCATGGGTGCCGTTGGCCTCGGACTACTCCCGACACGCCCGCTCGGCGCGCGACGGTTTCGTCGGGGCGTTCGCCGGCTACTCGGTGACCCAGATCGCCTGCTACGCCATCGGTTTGGTCGCCCTGGTGACGGTGGCCAAGGGGAATCCGGACAGCATCTTCGGCGCATTCATGGCCATCCCGATCGGCACCCTCGCATTCGCGGTGCTCGCGATCCGGGAGCTCGACCAGTCGTTCGCCGACACCTACTCGGCCGCCGTGTCCGTGCAGAACTTCCGGCCGCGCTGGGATCGCCGCGTGCTCGCGTTCGTCATCGGCCTCGTCGCCACCATCGCGGCCCTGAGCCTGAACATCTACGACTACGAGAACTTCCTGCTGCTCATCGGCTCCTTGTTCGTGCCGCTGCTCGGCGTGCTCGCCGTCGACTACTTCCTGATCTCCCGGCGGCAGTGGGATCTCGGCGACAACGTGCGGACGCGCTGGGTGACCCTCGTGCCGTGGGCGCTCGGCTTCGTCGCTTACCAACTGATCAACCCCGGCTACCTCGGCTGGTGGTCGGGCCTGTGGGTCGATGTGCAGGGCTGGCTGCACTTCGCGCCGGCGGCGTGGATGAGCGCCTCCCTGATCTCGTTCGTCGTGGCCGCAGCGGCTACCGTCCCTCTCGGCCTGTTGACCCGCCGGAAGGAACCCGCGTGCTGATCCACCCCGAGGTCGCCGACGCGCTTGCCGACGGACGTCCCGTGGTGGCCCTGGAGAGCACGATCATCAGCCACGGCCTGCCGCGTCCGGACAACCTCCGCATCGCCCGCGAGATCGAAGCCGCGGTCCGTGACGGCGGCGCGGTGCCGGCGACCATCGCCGTGGTCGACGGACAGGCCCGGATCGGTCTGGACGACGCCGCGCTCGAGCAGGTGGCCGGCGACCCCGACGTCGTGAAGGTGAGCGTGCGCGACCTCG
>JAOPVG010000295.1 GCA_025966255.1 Jatrophihabitans sp. | reverse complement strand
CGCGCGGCATCGCGGTCTCCCGCCATCTCGAGCAGGTGCGCCCGCACCGCATCCACCCGATGGTGCTCGGCCAGGGCGGCGTCGGTCTGGGCCCGATCCAGCTCGTGCAGGCCCGCGGCGGGTCCGTGCACCATGGCCAGCGCGACGATCCGATTGAGGGTCACCATCGGCCCGGGCGCGATCTCGGCCAGCAGGTCGTAGAGCCCGAGGATCTCCGGCCAGTCGGTGTCGTCCGGGCCGGTGGCCTCGTCGTGGACGGCGGCGATTGCCGCTTGCAGCTGGTACGCCCCGAGCGGCGCGGTGGCGAGCGTCTCGGTGATCAGGGCAACGCCCTCGGCGATGGCAGCGGCGTCCCAGAGCGTGCGGTCCTGCTCGGCGAGCGGGACGAGCGTGCCGTCGGCCCGGGCGCGGGCGGGTCGGCGCGCGTCGGTCAGCAGCATGAGGGCGAGCAGCCCGGCGGCCTCGCCGTCGTCGGGTAGGCGCTCGCGGAGTTGCCGGACGAGTCGGATCGCCTCGGCAGTGAGCTCGACCCGAACCAGTGCCGACCCCGAACTCGCCGTGTAGCCCTCGTTGAAGATCAGGTAGAGGACGTGCAGCACCGCCGCGACGCGCTCGGACCGCTCGGCGAGGGGCGGCATCCGGAACTCGGCGCCGCTGGCCTTGATCCGTTGTTTCGCCCGGCTGATGCGCTGGCCGATCGTCGACTCCGGAACCAGGAAGGCGCGAGCGATCTCGGCGGTGGTCAACCCGCCGACCGCGCGCAGCGTCAGGGCCACCTGCGACACCGGGGTCAGCGACGGGTGGCAGCAGAGCAACAGCAGGGTGAGCGTGTCGTCGACGTCCGGGACCGGCTCGGGGTCGGGCAGCAGCTGGGCTGCGACCGTCTCCTCGCGGCGGCGACGGGCCTCGTCGCTTCGCCACAGCTCGATGCGGCGCCGGGACGCGGTGGTGATCAGCCAGCTTCGCGGATTGTCCGGAAGCCCGTCGGCCGGCCACTGGATGGCCGCCGCGAGCAACGCCTCCTGTACGGCGTCCTCGCAGGCGGCGAAATCGCCGTAGCGGCGCACGACGGCAGCAAGTACCTGCGGCGTGAGTTCGCGCAGCAGGTCGTCCACCGGCGGGCCCCTCACATCTCCCAGCCGCTGAAGTCGAGCACGGGGCGGACCTCGACCTGGGCGCCGGACCTGGCATCCGGCACCCGTGCGGCCTGTTCGATCGCCCGTTCGATGCTGTCGCATTCGACCAGGTAGAGGCCGGCGAGGTGTTCCTTCGCCTCGGCGTACGGGCCGTCGGTCGTCACCGTCTGCCCGTCGCGCACCGAGACGCAGGTGGCGAGCTCCGGATCGGCGAGTCCTTCGGACAGGACCAGCTCTCCGGACTCGGCCAGCGAATCGGTGAGCGCGAGATGGTCGCGGCCGAAGGCGTGCTTGTCGGCTGCGGAGAAGCCGTCCCAGTCGACCTGGTTGCCGTAGATCAGGATCAGGTACTTCACGATTGCCTCCACGGAGTCGAGGAAGATCTCATCACCTGGTACGTCGAAACTGGATCCGCGGCTTCGACGTCCCCTACGAAAGCACCTCGACGAGGTGCCGTGACCGAGGGAGACCAACCGTGTTCGAGCAGACGAAGGCGTTCAGCGGATTCTCGACGAACGACATACCCGCGGCCAAGACGTTCTACGGCGACAAGCTGGGGATCCGGGTGTCGGAGGCGAACGGGATGCTCACCCTGCACATCGCCGGCGAGCGGGACACGCTCATCTACCCGAAGCCCGACCACGTCCCGGCCGAGTTCACCATCCTGAACTTCCCGGTGCCCGACATCGAGGCGGCGGTGGACGAGCTCGTCGCGCGGGGTGTCACCTTCGAGCATTACGACTGGGTGGACGCGCGTGGCATCAACCGCCGGGGCGGCCCGCTCATCGCGTGGTTCAAGGACCCGGCCGGCAACGTGCTGTCCGTCGTCGAGCAGTAGCCGTTGAGTGACGATATTTCATGATCAGAGACGTCCCTGGAGCCGTCTCAGATCATGGGAAGTCCTCACTCAACCGGGGGTCGTCGTCACAGGCCGATGCTGCTGAGGTCCATCACTGGACGGACCTCCACCAGGCCGAAGGCCGCCTCCGGCAGCTTGGCCGCGTGCTCGATCGCCCGCTCCATGCTGTCGCAGTCGAGTAGGTAGAAGCCGGCGAGGAACTCCTTCGCCTCGGCGTACGGGCCGTCGGTCGTCATGATTTGCCCGTCCACCACCGCCACCCGCCGGCCCTCGGCCGGATCGGCCAGCGCCTCGGACGTGATCTTCTCCCCGGACGCCGCCAGATCCTCGTTGAGCTGTCGGTAGCCGCGCGTTGCCTCGAGTACGGCCGCTCGGGGCATCGACTTGAACCACGCGCGGCCCGCAGGGTTGCCGCTGATCAGGATCAGGTACTTCATCGTCCCTCTTCCGAAGTTCTCGTTCATTCTTGCGGCGGTACGTCGAAATCGCGAGGTCGGCTTCTACGTCCCCAGTGAGCGGCGCCCGCAGGGGGCGCCGGACCATAGGAGACCACCATGACCGGCACCGTACAGACCACCGACGAAGAGCAGATCCGGACCATGATCACCGAGCGCGCCGAAGCTCAGCACCGGGGCGACGCGGCGGCCATCGTCGCGCACTACGCACCGGGGGCGGTCCTGTTCGACCTGGCTCCCCCGCTGGCGACGACGAGTTCACTCGACACGCAGGCCGCGGGCCTGCAGCAATGGTTTACCGGCTTCGACGGTCCGGTCGAGTTCACCGTGCGCGATCTGACCGTGACCGTCGGCGATGACGTGGCCTTCAGCCACAGCCTGAGCAGCCTGACTGCCACGCCGACCGGTAGCCCGATGCCGTTCACCCTGTGGTTCCGGTCCACCCTCGGCCTGCGGCGCATCGACGGCGTCTGGCAGATCACGCACGAGCACAAGTCGACGCCGTTCCACATGGAGATGGACGAGTCGTACAGCTTCCGCGCCGCGACCGACCTCCAGCCGTAAGCCCGCTCAGGGCTGTGCGTTCGCCGTCCCGGTGACCACCCGCAGCGGCCGTGACGGGCAGATCTAGATCGGCGGCCAGGGCACCGGCGGCCAGTCGCCGTTCGGTTCGGGGTGGCGGCCGGTGGACAGCAGGGCGTCCACGCGGGACTTGGTGCGCCTCACCTCGCGGCGGGTCAGCAGTTCGCCGAGCCGCTCCCCCAGGTCGCCGTCGAGGTCCTGCCGCAGCCG
>JAOPVG010000249.1 GCA_025966255.1 Jatrophihabitans sp. | reverse complement strand
TTTCCTCGTGAAACTGCCCGTGCTTCTGCTCCTCGAATTGGCCGTGGATCTCGGGGTGGTAGTCGCCGTGGAGCTGCGGGTGGTACGCACCGTGCTTCTGCGGCTCGTACTGGCCGTGGATCTCCGGGTGAAACTGCCCGTGCTTGTCCGGGTGGTACTCGCCGTGCTTCTGCGGCTCGTACTGGCCGTGGATCTCCGGGTGGTACTGCCCATGCATGTCCGGGTGATACTCGCCGTGGGTCTGCGGGTGGTACTCGCCGTGCGTGTCCGGGTGGTACGCCCCGTCCGGCTGCGCGCCGGCGCCATCGGCGGTCTGGTCGACGAGTTGCCAATCCCGCTTCTCCTCGTCCCACCAGTAGTTGCCGTCTTCGGACATCTGAGCTCCGGGAGGTGCGGTCATGGTGCAATGCTGGCCGCCCGACCCGCGCGCCGTCGGCAGCACGTGGGTCGTACGCGGGGACACGCCCGCCGCCCCGAAGGGCTACTGGGGCTGCCCCCTGGTGCACCGGTCAGACGACAACCGGCTCGACGTCCCGATCGGTGGCCTCGCTCGGCGTCTGGCCGGCGGGACGGCTCGGCTCAGGCGTACGGGGCGGGCGGACGAGCAGCAGGACGAGCAGACCGGCCACCACCCCCGCGATTCCGGCGACCAGGAACGTGCCCTGCAGGCCCGATACCGAGGCGGCGTGCAAGGCGCGGTCGAGCGAGGCCCGGGACGACCCCGGCGCAGCGGCCAGCAGCTTCTGCGCCTGCCCGCCCGAGAGCGCCTTCGCGATCCCGGCTGATTCCGGCACGCCGCGATCGGCGATGAGGGAGTGCGCCCGCGCCGAGAACACGGTGCCGAGCAGCGCGATGCCGAAGGCGAAGCCGAGCTGCCGGCTGGTGTTGACCGTCCCGGCCGCCATCCCGCCGCGCTGGGGCGGCACCGCCGCCATCGCCGACGAGCTGAGGGTGGGTGTCGCGAGGCCGACGCCGATGCCGACGAGTGCGAAGCCAGGGAGCAGTTGCGGCCAGGTGGCGTCGCCTCGGACGAGCACCGCGCTGAGCAGTGCGCCCAGACCGATAAGGATCAGGCCGCCGCCGATGATCGGCCCCGGGCGCGAGCCGTGCAGGAACCGGCCGATGAGCGCCGACACCGCGAACGCCGCGACGGACAGCGGCAGTCCGGTGAGGCCGGCCTGGATCGGGCTCAACCCGATGACGGACTGCAGCCAGATCGACGTGTAGGTGAAGTACGCGAAAGCCGAGAACGTCAGCACCAGGCCGGCGATCAGGATGCCCACGAACGACCGGTTGCGCAGCAGGGCGAGATCGAGCATCGGGTGCTCGATGCGGGATTCCACGAGAAGGAACCCCGTGAGCAGCACCGCTGCCGCGACGAACAGGCCCCACACGCTCGGCGCGGCCCAGCCGTCGTCGTTGGCGCGGATCAGCGCGTACGTCACGGCGGCGGCCGCGGCGCTGAAGGTGATCATGCCGGCGATGTCGACGCGGTGCCGGGTGGTCACGTGTGCATCGGTGAGCACGAACACGCACAGCGCGATGGCGGCGACGCTGACCGGCAGGTTGACGAAGAAGATCCACCGCCACGACACGCCCTCCGTCAGGAAGCCACCGAGGATCGGACCGACTGCGGCGGACGCGCCGGAGACGGCGCCCCACATGCCGTAGGCCGTACCGCGGTCACGGCCCTGGTAGGCGCTGTTCAGGAGCGCGAACGTGGTGGCGAACATGGCCGCCGCACCGACGCCCTGCACCGTGCGGGCCGCGATCAGTAACTCGGCGTTCGGCGCGATGCCACACGCGAACGACGCCACCGCAAACAGCCCGAGGCCACCGATGTAGGACCGCCGATGCCCGACCTGGTCGGCGATCGAGCCGATGCCCAGGACGAGAGCGGCGAGGGCGAGGGCGTAGGCGTCCACCACCCACTGCAGCGAGGCGAACGACGTATGCAGGTTCGCGGCCATATCGGGCAGCGCGACGTTCACGATCGTGACGTCGATGAGCAGCATGAACGTGCCCAGGCAGACCGCGAGCAGCGGCAACCACTTCCGCATGGTGCTTCCTTCCATCGAATTCTGGTCCATGTCATTGCGACGAACCGCGTGCTGCGTGATCGACAGGCGTCGGATCCGCGCCGACGCCAACTATTCGGGACAGGTCCGACAGCACAGCCGCTGGGAAGGTCCTTGCCGTAGATTTCCGTTGATGTCCGATCTCTACCTGCAGAATTCCTCCACGTTGGATCGGCTCGACACGCAGATCATCCGCGCCCTCCAGGTGTCGCCACGCGCCCCGTTCAGCGTGATTGCCGATGTCCTGGCGGTGTCGGAGCAGACGGTTGCCCGGCGCTATCGCCGCCTGGGCCGCGACGGCGTGCTGCGCATCATCGGCGTCGTCGACCCGAACGCGCTGGGCCAGAGCAGCTGGATCGTGCGGATCCAAAGCCGGCCGAGCGGCACGGAATCGCTGGCCGCCGCCCTCGCGCAGCGCGACGACGTCGGCTGGGTGACCCTCAGCGCCGGCGGGTCGGAGGTTGTCTGCGCCGTGCGCTCACGGACCCGGGAGGCGCGCGACGATCTGCTTGTCCAGCGCCTGCCGCGCACGACGCCGGTGCTCGGCGTTGCCGCGGCGGTCGTGCTGCACCGCTTCGTGGGCGGCGGAGGCGATGACTGGGCCGCGCTCGCGCCAGTGCTGACCGACGAGCAGACCCGCCGCCTGTGCGCGCCGACGCCCGGCCGTCCGGCCGCCCCGGCGACCGTGACCCTCGAGCCGTCCGACGAACCGATGCTCGCCCTGCTGGCGGCCGACGGCCGGGCGACGTACGGCGCGCTCGCCGCCGCGGCCGGCATCAGCGAGGGCCGCGCGATGCGCCGGCTGACCACCCTCTTGGAACTCGGCGTGGCCTACCTGGACATCGACCTGTCGGCGGCCGCGCTCGGCTTCCACGCGCTGGCGAATCTCTGGCTGACCGTGACGCCGGCCGAACTGGCGAACGCCGGTGAAGCGTTGAGTCGCGAGCAGGAAGTGGCGTTCGCGGCCGCGATCTCCGGACCGCACAACCTCACGGCTGCGGTCACGTGCCGGGATCTGGACGGCCTCTACCGCTTCATCACGACGAAGGTGGGCGCGATCGCCGGCGTGCAGACGATGGAGGTGTCACCCGTGCTGCGACACGTGAAGCAGGCCGGAGCACTGGTGTCCGGCGATCGCCTGGGCGCCACCGTCGCCGCCAAACCCCGCCCGCAGCGAGCCGGACGGGGTCACAGCGAAATGCTCAGCCCTTGACGTCGAGCAGGTCGATCACGAAGACGAGGGTCTTTCCGGAGAGCCGGTGGCCGCCGCCGGCCGGACCGTAGGCCTGCTCCGGCGGGACGGTGAGCTGACGGCGTCCGCCGACCTTCATGCCGGGGATGCCCTCCTGCCAACCCTGGATCAGCTGCCCCAGCGGGAACACGATCGACTGGCCACGGTTCCACGAGGCGTCGAACTCCGCACCGGAGTCGAACTCGACGCCCACGTAGTGCACCTCGACCGTGGCGCCGGGCGTCGCCTCGGCGCCGTCGCCGACGACGACGTCCTCGATGTGCAGGTCGGCCGGCGGCTCGCCATCCGGCCGCTCGATTTCTGGCTTCGAAAGAGACATGGGTCCATCCAACACGACCTCCCCGGGCATGGCAGGCTCGCCCCGTGTCATCGTCCGAGCCGGCCGCCTTGCCGGTACCGCCCGATCCGCGCGTCCGCGACGCGAGCCTCGCCGAACTCGATCCCGCGACGCTCTACCGCATCCTCGCGTTGCGCGGCGACGTGTTCGTCGTCGAACAGAACTGCGTCTACGCCGATCTCGACGGCCGCGATCTCGAACCGTCCGCGCGTCAGCTCTGGATCGAGAACGACGGAGCCGTGCTCGCCACGCTGCGCCTGGTCGTCGATGCCGACGGCGCGGTGCGCATCGGCCGGGTCGCGACCGCGGCCACCGCGCGGGGATCGGGTCTCGCCGCCCGTCTCATGCAGCGGGCGCTCGCCCTCGCCGGCGATCGCGAGGTCGGGCTGGACGCGCAGGCGTACCTACTGCAGTGGTACGAGCGCTTCGGCTTCGTCCGGGATGGCGCCGACTACGACGAGGACGGCATCCCGCACGTCCCGATGCGGTTGGCCCGCGCGAGCACCTAGGCTCCGGGAATGTCGCTCGACCCCAACGCCCTGGATCTGGCCCCGCATCCCGAAGGCGGCTGGTTCCGCGAGACGTGGCGTCACGACGCGTCGACGGAGACGCCGCGCGGCCCGCGCTCGCTGGTCACCTGCGTTTCGTTCCTGCTGCAGCCGGGCGAGCGCTCGGCCTGGCATCGCGTGACGTCGGACGAGCTGTGGCTCTGGCAGGGCGGTGGCCCGATGCTGCTCACCGTGGGCGGCTTCGACGAGGGGCCGGTCCCGGGCTTCAGCTGTGAGCTCCGCGAGGGCGGGCAGTACCTGGTGCGGGCCAACGAATGGCAGTCGGCCGTGCCCGCGTCGGACACGCCCTCGCTGGTCGCGTGCGTCGTCGCGCCCGGCTTCGACTTCGAGGACTTCAGCCTGGCCGAGGACTCACCGGAAAACTAGAACAGGTTACATTTCAGCGATGACGAGCGACGACGGCCGGATGACCCCATGGCCCGAGGTGGAGATCAGCACCGACGTGCAACCAGCGCCGGTGCTGCCGACCCTGCGCGGTGGTCCGGAGTTCGCCGAACTGCACACGGCGCAGCGGTTGCTGCAGGACCGTCTCGCCGGCGCCGCCCTGCCGCCCGAACTCGCGAAGGACGTCACCGAACGGCTCCTCGACATCACCGACCTGCTGGCACAGCACCAGGTCGCCGAGGCCGACCGGCACGACGGATGGCGTCCCGACCTGCCCGGCCGCGGCCATCCGCTGCTGCCGCCCTATGTGATCGACGACGAGGACGCGACGACGCTGCGCGGACGCGTCACCTTCACCCGCTTCTACCTCGGCGGCAACGGTGCGTCGCACGGCGGCGCGCAGCCACTGCTCTTCGACGACGTCCTCGGCCGGATCGTGAACATCCACCAGGCCGGCGTCGCGCGGACCGCGTTCCTCACGGTGAACTACCGGCGCATCACGCCGCTGGACGTCGAACTGCGCTTCGACGCGAGCCTCGACCGCGTCGACGGCCGCAAGCGCTGGGGCTCGGCGCGGTTGCTCGACCCGTCCGGCACCGTGCTCGCCGACGCCGAAGGTCTGTTCCTCCTGCTGCTCGAAGGCCAGCCGTAGCCGGCCCCTTCGCTTTGGTTGAACCGCGACGTCGGCTACTGCTTCGTGCTGGGCCGGGCCACGGTCGGAGGCTGACGGACCGCACCGTCCGCCGACGCGTCGTCGGTCGGCGTCACGCCGACCGGCGCGTCCTTCAGGTAGAGGTACCAGTAGGCACCCGCCACGAACACCGCGGCGCCGACGGCATTGCCGAGGTACGCGAACACCAGGTTCAGCAGCATGTTCGAGAACGTGACCCCACCCGCGTGCTCCCACATCGCCAGCGGCAGGAAGAACATGTTCGCGACAACGTGGTCGAAACCGAGCGCCACGAACGCCGTGATCGGGAAGACGATGGCGAGGATCTTGCCGCTGACGGTCATGGCGGCAAGCGCGAGCCAGACGGCGAGGCAGACGAGCCAGTTGCAGCCCATCGCCCGGAGGAACTGCTCGAGGTGCGTCTCGGTCACAGCCTTGCCAGCGGCGATGGAGTCCAGGCGCGTCCATCCCAGGCCGGCCGTCCCCGGCGCGCCCTTCTTGATGACGCCGGTCTGATCGGCGAGGACGTAGGCGACGAACAGCGAACCGGCCAGGTTGCCGATCGTCACCCAGAACCAGTTGACCAACATCCGGCCGATGGTCACCCGGCGTTCGAGGACCGCCATCGGGATCAGCGCCATGTTGCCGGTGAGCAGCTCGGCGCCCCCGACGATCACGAGGATCAGGCCGAGGCTGAACACGCCTCCGGTGACGACGGTGGTGATCCCGCCCCACAGCTTCGGATCCAGCCCGGCCGACGCGACAATGGCCAGCAGCCCGCCGAACGCGATGTACGCGCCGGCCAGGAAGCCCCCCACCAGCGCCCGGCCCGGACCCAGGTGGGCTTTCGCGGTCCCGGACTCGACGGCCAGCGCCGCGACTGCGGGCGGTGGGCTGTAGGCCATGACCATGACGAGTCCTCACGACGCAGGTGTGTCCCTTTCACCTACCGCAGAGAGCCGCCGGTCTAACCACGAGCACGGAATTCGTCGCCGGCGGTGAGCCCGCCGGCTCGCGCTGGATACGGCTTACGTGACAAGGATGGAGCCGCCTCGGGGAATCGAACCCCGGACAACCTCATTACGAGTGAGGTGCTCTACCGACTGAGCTAAGGCGGCGCGTCACGGTGCCCCGCAACCCGGGAAAGTCTAACGGTTGGCCGACGGCCCCTTTGCCGGGTACGGCTCGCGCAGCCGGAGCCGCTCGACCGATTAGCAAGCTGCGGCGATCAGGCCTGAGGCGTGGGCTTGATGACGGAGAACATCGCGCCCTGCGGGTCGGCGACGTCAGCATGACGCCCGAACGGCATGTCCATCGCCGGTCGGAGCACCGTGCCACCGAGTGCGCTCACCTTCGCGACGGTAGCGTCGGCATCCTCGACGGCGAAGTAGACCCGCCAGTGCGGCGGCACCTCGGCCGGGAGGGCCGCCGGCAGCGCGCCGATGCCGCCGACGGTCTGGCCGTCGACCTCGATCGTCGAGTAGGCCATCTCATCGTTGCCGACGTTGGTGTACGTGTAGTCGAACACGGAGGCGTAGAACAGCGTCGCGGTCGGGAGATCACGGGTCAGGAACTCGTTCCACGTCAACGTGTTCGGTTCGTTGGCGATGCCGGCGCCGTGGTGCGTACCGGCCTGCCAGTAGCTGAAGACGCCGCCGCCCGGCACCTGGGCGAAGGCCATCCGGCCGAGGTCCATCACGTCCATCGGCGGGGCCATGACGGTACCGCCCGCCTTCTGCACCGCGTCGGACGTGGCGTCGGCATCGGCCGTCGCCAGGTAGGTGTTCCAGACGGGCGGGTGCTCCATGCCCATCATCCCGCCGATGCCGGCCACCGCCCGCCCGCCGATCGAAGCCATCGCGTAGCCACCCGTGTCCTCGCCGCCGACCGCGAGGTCCCACCCGAACAGTTCGCCGTAGAACTTCTGCGCCGCGGCCTGATCGGTCGTCATCAGATCGACCCAGCAAGGCGTTCCTGGGGCCCAGGGTGTGTCGCGCACCGTCATGGTCGTCCTCCACTCGTCGCCTACGACCGACCTTAGAGCGAACTGCAGGCGTCGAACAGGCATCGCGGCATCGCCACCTGACGAAGCCTCGGTGAACGCTGTCCGAACCGGTACCGAAACGGCGTCGGCGGCCGGATCGGTCCCGCACAGTGATGCCATGCGGTACGCCGACCGTCCCGGTCCGCTGGCCATCGCCCACCGCGGCGGTGCCGGTCTCGCAGCCGAGAACACCCTCGAAGCGTTCCGCCGCTCCTACGCCCTCGGCGTGCGATTCCTGGAGACCGACGTCCGGCTCAGTTCCGACGGCCGGCTGGTCGCCTTCCACGACGCCCGGCTCGACCGCGTCACCGCCGCGCGCGGATGGGTGCGCGCCCGGCCGCTCGCGGCGTTGACGGCGCTGTCGGTGCAGGGCGGCGGTCAGGTGGTGGCTCTGGACGATGTCATCGCTGCGCTCCCCGACGCGTGCCTGACGATCGACGTCAAGGATCCCGCGGTGATCGAACCGCTGGCCCACCTGCTGCACTCGACCGACTTCGCGCGGCGCGTATGCGTCGCGGCCGCTCGCGGATCCTGGCTGCGCCGGCTGCGCGAACTCACCGGCCCGGACCTGTGCACCGCGCTGTCGTGGCGCGACCTGGCCCGACTGGCGGCCCCGCGCGGCGGCGGGCGCTACGGCGACGCCGGGTTCGCGCACGTACCGCTGCGGCTGGGTCGGGTGCCGATCTTCCGCGACGATCTCGTGCGGCGCGCCCACGATGCCGACGTGCGAGTCATCGTGTGGACGGTGAACGAGCCCGACACGATGAACCGCCTGCTCGACCACGGCGTCGACGGCATCATCAGCGACCGTCCGGACCTGCTGCGCGACGTGCTCATCGCGCGCGGGCAGTGGCACACGCCGGACAGCTACGGCGCGTCCCCGAACGTCTCGGATCTCGTCTCGTAGTTGGTCTGCGCTTC
>JAOPVG010000223.1 GCA_025966255.1 Jatrophihabitans sp. | reverse complement strand
GGCGCGGTGGGCACAGCGGACGCAGTCGTGTTCCGCGTCGGCGATCTCGCCCTTGCGGGCAAAGGACTTCGACCTGCTCGCCCGGTTGGCTTGCGCTGGGCAAGCGGCGGTGAGCCGCACGGACCTGATGAGCGACGTATGGGACGAGAACTGGTTCGGCTCCACCAAGACCCTCGACGTGCACGTGGCTTGTCGCTGGCTCGGCGTCTGGCCGAATCCGAGGCGGCCGGTTCACCTGCTCGCGCCGATACTTCGAAAGCTTGGGGTGAGTGACGGGACTTGAACCCGCGGCATCCGCGACCACAACGCGGCGCTCTACCAGCTGAGCTACACCCACCATGTCCGGCGATCACTCACCGAGCCGGGTCAGTCTACCTGCCCGGCCGACGGGTTGAGAATCGCGTTCGCGGCGGTGCGCGCCTCGTCGAGCGTGGGTCCCGGCTGGGGCACGAACAGCGTCTGCCGGTAGAACCTCAGCTCCTGCACGCTCTCGTAGATGTCGGCCAGCGCTCGATGCGCCAGGCCCTTCGCGGGCTGTGACTGGTAGACCCGCGGATACCACCGTTTGGCCAGTTCCTTGATCGACGAGACGTCGATCATCCGGTAGTGCAGGTGCTCGTCCAGGTCCGGCATGTCGCGGGCGAGGAAGCCCCGGTCGGTAGCGATCGAGTTGCCGCACAGGGGAGCGGACTTCGGTTCCGGGACGTGCACCTTCACATAGTCGAGCACCAGTTTCTCGGCCTCGCCGAGTCCGATGGCCGACTGGCGGACGGCAGCAGTGAGTCCGGACGACGCGTGCATGTCACGGACGAAGGGCACCATCGTGTCCAGGACGTCGTCGTGGGCGTAGATGATCACGTCCAGCCCGTCGTCGAGCAGATTGAGCTCGGCGTCGGTAACGACCACGGCGACCTCGATCAGCGCGTCACGGCGCAGGTCGAGACCGGTCATCTCGCAATCGATCCACACCAGACGGTCGGCCACGACTGCTGAGGCTATACGGCGTGGCTACGGTGGGCTGGAGGGGCACCGACGTCGGGAGGCAAATGTGGCAGCCAACCTGCTCGACCAGGCCGAGATCGACGAGCAGCTGTCGTCGCGGCATCCGGACTGGAGGGGCAGCCCCGAAAACCTGCAGCGGTCGATCGAGTTCGCCGATTTCCCGACCGCGGTGGAGTTCATCTCGCGGGTCGCCCCGCGGTGCGAGGAGATGGACCATCACCCGGATCTGGACCTGCGGTGGCGCCGCGTCGACATCGCGCTGGCCACCCACAGCAAGGGCGGCGTCACCGAGCTCGACGTCAAACTGGCCAGGATCATCGACGAGGTAGCCGGCGAACTGCCGCTCGCCGAAGACTGACGCGCGAGTCGGTCAGGGCTTGCTGCGCCAGGCCCCCATGCCGAGCGCGATCAACCGAAGCTGCCGCTCGGACAGTTCGAGGATCGCCGCCGCGTCCTCCGGATGGCGTCCGTCGGTCTCCAGCAGGTCCATGACGGTGTTGAGCATCGCGGTGACCATCAGGTCGGCCGCCATCTCGAGGTCATCGGTGGTCCAGTCGTAGCCGGCGGTGAGCCGCGCGAGGTCGACGGTCAGATCACTGGTGAAGAGGCGGAGCTCGGTAGCGATCGCCCGGCGCACCGCCGCGACGCCGCCGAAGCGCTCCCGCGTCAGGAAGCTGAACTGGTCCGGATGCTCACGAACCTGCTTGGCCAGGATCTCGACCGTCTCGGCGATGATGTCGCTGTGCGTGACTCGTCCGCGCCGCGCGTCCCGGATCATCTGCCGCAGGGGCCGCATGCTCTCGTCGACGAGCTCCACACCGAGGGCGTCCATCGAGGCGAAGTGCCGGTAGAAGGCGGTCGGCACGATTCCGGCGTCCCGTGCTACCTCGCGCAGGCTGATGCTGGCCAGGCTGCGTTCGGTGACGAGATGCAGCGTGACGTCGAGCAGCCGCTGGCGGGTGCGCTCCTTGCGCTCAGCCCGCGACCTGCTCTCCGGACGCTCAGTCATGGGTCGAGAGTACGCGCGTGCACCTTCACGCCTACGTCACGACGTGGGTTCGGTCACGGCCGCCCCGCATTGACAGGGGCGCGTTGAACTCGGTTCACTAGTCAGTGAACAAACGTGCACTGAAATTCAGGGCACGGCGACTTCGCCAAGGAGGACGAATGCTCCTGCAGGCACCTGAGCGCAAGGCGGCCCGTCGCCGACTCCTGCCGCTCGGCACCGTCGAGGCGCTCGCCTCGAAACTGGGCGCCCTTGAGGCGTTGGCGACTCCGCACGGCGTCGACCGCTACCTCGAACTCGTCCATCCGATGCTCACTGTCCGCGAGTTGCGCGCGGTCGTCACCGACGTCCAGCGCGGAACCGCCGACAGCATCACCCTCACGCTGCGCCCCACCCGTCAGTGGAAGGGCTTCGAGGCGGGTCAGTTCGTGCAGCTGTCCGTCGACATCGACGGCGTCCGTCGCACCCGCTGTTACTCACCGGCGTGCTCGCAGTACCGCAAGGACGGGCACATCGAGCTCACGATCAAGGCCCATCCCGAAGGCCTGGTGTCGCAGTACTTACACGCGCACGCCAAGCCCGGTCTGGTGCTCGGGCTCACGCAGGCCGATGGCGTGTTCCGCCTGCCGGCCCGGCGCCCGGAGAAGATCGTGCTCATCAGCGGCGGCAGCGGCATCACGCCCGTCATGTCGATGCTGCGCACGCTGTGCGACGAGGGCTACCGCGGTGACGTGGTGTTCCTGCACTACGCGTTCACCGAGGCACATGTCGCCTACTTGCGGGAGTTGCGCGACCTCGCCGCCGCGCACGACAACGTGCGGCTTGTCCTCGCCTACACCGAGCAAGAGGTGGGCGGCGACCTGCACGGGCTGTTCCACAAGAAGCACCTGACCGCGGCTGCCCCGTGGCACGCTGAGGCCGAGACGTTCCTGTGCGGACCGCCTGGACTGATGAAGGCCGTCTCCGCGCACTACGTCGCGCACCGGCTGACCGACGTCCTGCACACCGAGGACTTCGCGCCCGCGCCGGTCGTCCCGCTGGACGGCGCCGTGACCGGCGCCGTCAGCTTCGCCCGCAGTGACATCAGCGCTCCGAACACCGGCGACACGCTGCTCGAGCAGGCCGAGGCCGCGGGCCTCACGCCCGAGCACGGCTGCCGCATGGGCATCTGCTTCTCGTGCACGCAGATCAAGACGAGCGGCTGCACCCAGAACATTCGTACCGGCGAGATCAACAGCGATCCCGACACCGAGTTGCAGCTGTGCATCAATCGGCCCGTCGGCGACGTCGCCATCAACATCTGAGCGTCCGACCCAACGCGGCTGACGCTTCGAGGTAGGGAGAACACCATGACCGGAAAGACCATCAAGCTGAGCGACGAGCAGATCGACGAGCTCGGCCGCGAACTCGACGCGATCAAGCAGCGCCTGATCGACGATCTCGGCCAGGAAGACCGCGACTACATCTACCGGGTCGTCAAGGCGCAGCGCGCGCTCGAGGTCACCGGTCGCGCGTCGTTGATGCTGAGCGCGCTGCCACCGTTCTGGCTGGCCGGCGTCGCCGCGCTTTCGCTGTCGAAGATCCTCGACAACATGGAGATCGGCCACAACGTCATGCACGGCCAATACGACTGGATGCGCGACCCGGCGATGAACTCGAAGCGGTTCGAGTGGGACACCGCCTGCCCGTCCGACCAGTGGCGCCACTCGCACAACTACATGCACCACACGTTCACCAACATCCTCGACAAGGATCGCGATATCGGTTACGGCATCCTGCGGATGGACGAGAGCCAGAAGTGGAACCCCTATTACCTGGGCAATCCGGTGTATGCGTTCCTGCTGATGACGTTCTTCCAGTACGGCGTCGCGCTGCACGACCTCGAGAGCGAGAACCTGATCACCGGCAAGCGCAAGATGTCGGAGAACAAGGAGCTGTGGGCGGGTATCTGGCGCAAGGTCGGCAAGCAGACCCTCAAGGACTATGTGCTGTTCCCGGCGCTGACCGGCCCGCAGTTCCTGACGACGCTGAGCGCCAACGCCACCGCGAACCTCGTCCGCAACATCTGGGCGTACTCGATCATCTTCTGCGGTCACTTCCCGAGCGGAGTCGCGACCTTCACCGAAGAGGAGACCGAGAACGAGTCTCGCGGTGCCTGGTATGTGCGGCAGATGATGGGTTCGGCGAACATCACCGGCAGCAAGCTGTTCCACGTCATGTCGGGCAACCTGTCACACCAGATCGAGCACCATCTGTTCCCGGACATCCCGGCCCGGCGCTATCCGCAGATCTCCGGCGAGGTGAAGGCGCTGTGCGAGAAGTACAACCTCCCGTACAACACCGGCCGGTTCTCCAAGCAGATCGGGTCGACCTGGGCCAAGATCTTCCGTCTTGCTGTGCCATTCGGCCCGCGCGGCGGGACGGACACCCCGACCGCCGATACCGTGGAGCCGAAGCAGGTTGCCGTCGCCGCGTGACCCACGGTGAGATCGGAGAAGGACGCCATGGTGAGCAGGTTCGAGATCCAGAAGGACACCGTGCAGGTGATCGCGGAGTCCGCGGCCACCCACGTCGGACGGATCGCGACGATCCTCACCGGTGCACTCCGTGACCTCACCCACGAGGTCGGCGAATGGGCCTCGGACGTCTTCGAGATCCGCGAGGCCGCCGGTAAGGCGGCGCGAGCCGTCGACGAGCCGATCACCGACTGACTCGATGCAGCACGACAGCTCCGGCCATCCGACCGGGGCTGTCGTGCGTCTGCGGGCTCTTCCGATGCTCCGCGCGTCAACCGGCGAGGACGGTGGCCCGGCTGATCACGAGCTGTTCGTAGTCGTCGAGCACGCGGGCGAGTTCCTTGCGATCCACAGGTGAGCGCCATTGCTGCAGCCCGACGAGCAGCGAGATACCCATGACGGCAAGCTGCTCGGCTTCACGGCGGTTCGGCACAACGCCGAGTACGACTGAGCGCACGGCGTCCAGGCGTTCCTGATCGACGCGGCGCTGCACCCTGGCGACGATGGGATTGGTGTGCCCCCAGGCCCGGATCGCGGTCTCGGCCTCGTGGGGGAGCGTCAGAGCCAGCTTCTTGATCTTGCGGACGCGCGCGACGCGATCGGGCTCGGCCGCGGCGAGCGCGAAGATGCGCTGCGTCTTCTCCTGCTCCCAGTCGGCGAGCAATTCCTCGACGAAGCCGTCCCAGCTGCCGAAATAGTGATAAAAGGATCCGGTCGTCACGCCGATCGCCGTGCACAGCGAGCCGATCTTCAGCGCTCCGTGGCCGCGAGTGGCGAGCACGTCGAGCGCTGCGGCGAAGTAGTCGTCCCTGGTCACGACCAGTCGCACTGGCTTGTCCTCTCGCGGGTGATCAGAAGACTTTGCGCATGATCTTCTGCTTGAGCTTCGTGTACGGCGGGTAGGCGAGCGACGGATCGGGACGGGTCGGCTTGCGCACCACCGACTTGCGGTGGCTGAAGGTCTCGAAACCCCATTTGCCGTGGTACGCCCCCATGCCGCTGTTACCGACGCCGCCGAAGGGCAGCTCGTTGACCAGCAGGTGGTACATCAAGTGGTTGATCACCGTGCCGCCGTTGCTGATCTCGGCGACCACTCGGTTCTCGTTGGCGCGGTCTTCGGTGAACAGATAGACGGACAGTGGCTTCGGGCCCTGGAGCACGTGCGCGATCGCGTCGTCCATCGAGTCGATGGTGACGAGCGGCAGAACCGGACCGAAGATCTCCTCGCGCATCAGCGCGGAATCGGGGTCGGGGTCGACGATCACGGTGAGCTCGGCCCGCTTGCCGGTCGGATCACTCGCACCGCCGTGGACGGTCGTGCCGCCGGCGGAGTCGACGAGGCTCGCGATGCGGGCCGCGTGCCGAGCGTTGACGAGCGGCAGCATGACGTCGTGCTTCGCCCCGAACGTCGTGATCGCCTTGGTGAGCTCGTCGACAAACAGGTCGCGAACCTTGCGGTCCACAAGAACGTAGTCGGGCGCGACGCAGGTCTGGCCGGAGTTCAGCAGCTTGGCCCAGGCGATGCGGCGCGCCGCAACCTTCACCCGGGCGTCGTCAGCGACGATGACCGGGCTCTTGCCACCGAGTTCCAGGGTCACCGGCGTGAGGTGCTTGGCCGCGCCGGCCATGACGGCTTTGCCGATCTCGGGACCGCCGGTGAAGAAGCAGTGGTCGAAGCCCTGATCGAGCAGCGCCTGCGTGGTTGCCGCGTCGCCTTCGACGACGACCACGGCGTCCCGGTCGAGGTACTCGGGCACGATCCGCCTGAGCGTGGCCGACACCGTCGGGGTGTGTTCGGACGGCTTGAGCACGGCGCAGTTGCCGGCTGCGAGCGCGGCGACGAGGGGCGCGAGGACAAGGTGCACCGGGTAGTTCCACGGGCCGATCACGAGGGCGACGCCGAGCGGCTCGTACTGGTACCAGGCCTTGCCCGGCATGAGACTCAGCGGCACGGGCACGCGCGTCGGACGCATCCACGAGCGCAGCCGCTTGCGGGCGTGGGCCGACTCGTTGGTGACGGGCGCGAGGTCGGCGAGCCACGCCTCCACGGCGGGTCGGCCCAGATCTTCGGCGAGGGCGTCGGCGAAATCCTGCTCCCGCTCGGCGAGCATGCGCTCCACCGCTTCGAGCTGCGCGAGCCGCCACTCGATCGGCCGGGTGCGTCCGCTGCGGAAGGTCGCGCGGAGGTGGGCGACGGTGTCCGGGATGCTGCGTGACGCGGCAGGTCCACCGGTCAGATCAGGGTTGCGCGAGGCCGAAACAGTCATGCCGATCCCTCCAGTTCGCAGACGTATCGTAGGTTACGTTACGCAGACGGCGGGGCCGGACTCAACTACTGTCTCGGCCGCCCAAACATGGGTCCTCCAGATTACGTTCGAGGCCGCCCGAACTCCGCCGAGCAATCGAGACAGGAGCGACGTGAAGATCGTGGTCGATCGCAGCCGGTGCCAGGGGTACGGGATGTGCGAGTCGTTCTCCCCGGAGATCTTCGAACTGGACGGCGACGGCGAGCTCGTCCTACGCACCGAAGAGGTGCCGGAGGGCGCCGCGGACGACGTCCAGACGGCCGTCATGTCGTGCCCGACCGAGGCCCTGAGCCTCGAGAGCTGAGCCTGGAAAAGCCGCGCTGATGATCGGCCGGCGGGTCCGGCGGGCGTTCCTGCGGGCGCACCGGACCCCCACGAGCAGGAATGCCGGACGCCGGTCAGCAGGCAGGCAAGACGGGCGGTGGTGGCAATGCGGGCGGCCTGCATATCGCGCAACGCTCGTCTTGTCCCGGTCCGCACCAACCGCTGAACACGCGACGTCTTGAGGGGCCGATCCGCCCGAGGGAGTAGTCACATGCTTGCTGCGTTGCTGCTCGCGGGACTGTTCGCTGCGCCGCTCAGCTCGGCGGCGATGTTCGTGCCGGTGACGACGCGATGGCCCGCCGCCGGCATCTTGGCGTACTCGCGGCGGCTGGTCTCAGCGATCGTGACGACCGCGGCGCTGGCTGCCGCCGGCTACGGGCTGTCGATACTGGTGGGCACCACGTCCTTCCGCGCATTGATCGCCGCCATCGTTGTCATGGCCTTCAGCGTCGTGCTGTTGCCGGTTACCCGCAACTGGAACGGCCGCGCACACGTGTGCTGGGCCACCTGTACCTACCTCTACCTCGCGTACCTGGTCTTCATCATCCATTGGACGTTCGTCAGCAACCTCGGAGTCGGCAACACGATCGGGGGAGTGGTGCTGTGGCTGCTTGAAGTCGTGGCCGGCGTGTTCGCAGGTGCGTATCTGTGGGAACTGTGCGATGCCCTGGGCACCCAGTACTGGCGTCGCCGCGTGACCGACGAGCGCAGGGCGATGCTGCCCGTGCACCACCAGCCGTTCGTCAGCCTTCACGTGCCGGCGCACAACGAGCCGCCGGAGATGGTGATCCAGACACTCGCCGCGCTGTCCCGGATGAACTACCCGCACTACGAGATCATCGCCATCGACGACAACACCGAAGACCCCGATCTGTGGCGGCCCGTCGACGAGTGGTGTGCGCAGCACGGCATCAAGTTCGCGCACGTCGAGAACCTGCCCGGCTACAAGTCCGGTGCGCTGAACTACGCGCTCAAGAACCTCACCGACCCACGGGCCGAACTCATCGCCGTCGTGGACTCCGACTACCAGATCCAACCGGACTTCCTCACCGAATGCGCTCGGCTGTTCGCCGATCCAATTCTCGGGTTCGTCCAGGCGCCACAGGACTACCGCGGCTGGCGGCAGTCGTCGTACTACCGGCGGCTCTACTACTCCTACCGGTACTTCTTCGCCGTCTCCCAACCGTCGCGTAACGAGCGAGACGCCGCGATCTTCGCCGGGACGATGGGCCTGATCCGGCGCAAGGCGCTCGAGGACCTGGGCGGCTGGGACGAGTGGTGCATCACCGAGGATGCCGAACTCTCGTTGCGCGTGCTCCGCGCCGGGTGGACCGGGTTGCACGTGGACAAGTCGTTCGGGCACGGCATCATGCCGCTGACGTTCGAGGCGCTGAAAAGTCAGCGCTACCGCTGGTGCTTCGGTGGCATCCAGATTCTGCGGATGTACTGGCGCTCGCTGCTGCCCGGCCGGGTCACCAAGGACAATCGGTTGACGTTCGGGCAGCGATGGGGATACCTCGCCGGCGGTCTGCAGTGGTACGGCGACCTGCTCGGCGTGATCTTCTACCTGTTCCTCCTGGCCGGCGCAGCGAACCTCGCAGAAGGCGGTGGTCAGCTGTTCCGCAAGATCACCGGCTTCCTCGTCGCCGCGGTACCGGTGCTCGTCCTGCTCGGCCTGCTGCGCGCCGTCGCTCTCCTGCGCCGCGGCACGGGTGCGTCCTGGCGGGATGCCTTCGGCGCCTACTTCATTTGGCAGGCGACGTCGCTCGTCGTCGCGCGGGCCTCGGTGCAAGGGCTGTTCGCCAAGCAAGCCGTGTTCATGCGGACGCCCAAGACGTTCGACCAGGCATCGTGGTGGCAGGTGATCAAGGCCAACCGGGCGGAGAGTTTCCTGGCTGCGTGCGGCGCGGTCGGCATCGCAGCCGCGTTGAACCACGTCAATACGCTGAGTGGCCCGCTTCTGGCGGCTCTGTTGCTCTTTCCGACCCTCGGCTTCGCGGCGGCGCCGTTCAACAGCCTCGCGGCCCAGCGTGCGGCGCTGCCGCCGGACCTGCGGCAGCGTCGGCGGACCGAATTCCTCCGCCAGCCGAATGTCGTCCGTGGCGCCGTCGCCGCGAGCGGCGTCGCGGTCGTGGCCGCCGGGACCGCGGGCGTCCTCGCCTTGCTCGCGGCGGCCCCCACCGCACCGCAGGTGCAGCCGCCAGCCCTGGTCGCACCGGCGCCTCCGGCCACCTCGTCGTCGACCACGCCATCCCCGACCCCGACACCGACCGCAACCACGGCGACACCCACCGCGACACCCTCAGCCTCGCCGAGCACGTCAGGATCCACGTCGCCGACGACCTCGCCGACGCCGACGCCGACGACCTCGCCGACGCCGACGACCTCGCCGACGACTTCGGCTGCGACCACCACGTCGCCCGCCCCGTCGACCTCACCTTCGAGTTTGCCGTCCGCATCACCGACGCCGGCGCCGGCGGCCGCCGGGACTCCGTGAGGTGCACGGCCGTCGCCAACCCGCGTTCCCGGTAGCAGTAACCGAAGTCGGCCGCTGGCCGCAACGACACCGCGCCGACGCCGCGCAAGCCTGGACAGCATGACGCTGCTCGACCCCCACACCAGCGCCAGGTTGGCGAAGCCGGCCGCCGGGAGGGCCCGCCACCGACTCGCCCGCTGGGGACTGCTGACCGAGCTCAACGATCCGCGGCAGGTCGTGGCGAACCTGACGCCGAACTGGTTCGCCTCGGTGATGGGCACCGGGATCGTGGCGACCGCCGCGGCTTCTCTGCCCGAGCAGTTTCCCGGTCTGCGCATCGCCGCCACCGTGGTGTGGGGCGCCGCCGCCGTCCTGTTGATCGCCCTCACCATCGGTATGGCGCGACGCTTGATCGGGTACCGGCAGACCGCACGCAGAGACGCCGCCGATCCGCTCATGGCCCAGTTCTACGGGGCGGTGCCGATGGCGATCTTGACCGTTGGGGACGGAACGTTGCTGCTTGGCCGCGACGTCATCGGCTTACCCGCCGCCGTCGACATCGACTGGGCGATGTGGCTGATCGGCACGCTGCTCGGGTTGGCCTGCGCCGTCGCGGTCCCGTACCTGATGTTCACCAAGCACGACCTACGGCCCGACAGCGCCTTCGGCGGCTGGCTGATGCCGATCGTGCCGCCGATGGTGTCCGCCACCGCCGGAGCGCGGCTCATCCCGTACGCACCAGCCGGACCGGCGCGCGCCAGCCTGCTGCTGTGCTGCTACGGAATGTTCGGGATGACCCGGCTTGCTTCGTTGATCGTGATCACGTAGATCTGGCACCGGCTCACGTTGTACAAGATCGGACCCCTGGGCATGGTTCCCACTATGTGGATC
>JAOPVG010000217.1 GCA_025966255.1 Jatrophihabitans sp. | reverse complement strand
TCGGCCAACTTCGGGTGCTGCTTCAAGACATCGCGCAGCGGCTCGTTCTCGATGCGCAGACCGATGACCCGGGTCGAGGACGTCACCGTCGCGCGGCGCTGGCCGCCGCCGAGCAGGGCCATCTCACCGACCAGGTCGCCGGGGCCGAGCGTCGCTATCTGCTCACGCTGATGAAAGACGCGGGCCTCGCCCTCGGTGAGCACGTAGCACGCGTCGGCGGGGATGCCCTCCTGGACGAGCGGCCAGCCGGCGGGCAGCGTGAACCGGTCGCCGGCGTCTACGAGCGCGGACACGTCGTCCTTGCTGCAGTCGGCGAACGTTCCGTACTCGCTCAGCTTCGCGACCAACTCGCGCTTCTCGCCATGCGACATCTGCCAACCTCGCTCTGTTCGTCTCCGGCGCTGCAGTCAGCGCATTGCGTATGGATGCAGCGCGAAGCCTAGGGCCGCCGGCGCCGAGGCGCACGGCGGACGGACCCGACGACGGGCGTCCCCCGCAAGGGGAACGCCCGTCGTCAAGATCGCCGCGTCAGTGTTTGACGATGATGTCCGTCGTGATCTCCGGGCGAGATGCTGCGTCGCCGTTCTCTCGACCGTTGTCCGAGGCCTCGTTGACCGAGAGGTCGGCGTGCGCCGATTCTCGCTCCGCGTTCTCGGCCGCGACCCGGGCCTGCTGGCCGGACACCGTCCGGAGCGGGACCTCCTTGAGCATGATCGACAGCACCACCCCGATGATCAGCACAAGCCCGCCGACCAGGAAGACCATGTCCATCGCATCGGAGAACCCGACCAGGATCGGGTGTCTGATTTGCATCGGCAGGCTGGCCAGGCCGCTGGTGTCGTTCAGGTCGAAGGACTGTCCCGGTGGCAGTTGCGCGCCGCTCTTGGCCAGCTCCTTCGGGACGTTGTTCGCGGCGCCGGTGAACAAGATGGAGAGGAAGATCGCGGTGCCGAGCGAACCACCGACCTGGCGGAAGAAGGTCACGGACGACGTCGCCACGCCCATGTCGCGCGGATCGACCGAGTTCTGCATGGCCAGCACGATGCTCTGCATGTTCATGCCGAGGCCGAGACCGAAGATCGCCATATAGATGTCGGTCTGCCACAAGGGGGTGTCGGCACCGATCTGCGTCATCGTCAGCAGCCCGGCGACCATCAGCACCGAGCCGATCACCGGGAAGACCTTGTACCGACCGGTCCGGGACGTGATCTGGCCGGAGGCGAGTGAGGCGATCATCATGCCGCCGATCAGCGGGAGGAGCAGCAGCCCGGCCTTGGTGGGCGATGCACCCTTGACGATCTGCAGGTAGAGCGGGATCGCGGCGATGCCGCCGAACATCCCCAAGCCGACGATCGTGGCCTGAGCCGAACCGACCGCGAAGTTCCGGTTCCGGAACAGCCGCAACGGCAGCAGGGCGTCGTCGCCGGCCTTGCTCTCCACCCACACGAAGGCGGCGATACCGGCCGCGCCCAGCAGGTAGCAGACGTAGGCACTCACCGACCCCCAGCCCCATGTACGGCCCTGCTCGGCGATGATCAGCAACGGCACGAGTCCGACGACGAGCATCGCGGCACCGGTCCAGTCGATGCGGTGATCGCGGCGGGTGTGGTCCAGGTGCAGGACGCGGGTGACCACGAAGAGCGCGAAGATGCCGATCGGGACGTTGATGTAGAAGATCCACCGCCAGCCGATGACGCCCAAGATGTCGTTCTGGCCGGCGAAGAAGCCGCCGACGACCGGGCCGAGCACCGACGAGGTCGCGAAGACGGCCATGAAGTAGCCCTGGTACCGAGCCCGCTCACGCGGCGGGATGATGTCGCCGATGATCGCGAGCGCGAGCGGCATGATGCCGCCGGCGCCGATGCCCTGGAAGGCGCGGAAGCCGGCGAGTTCGTACATCGACTGCGCCAGCCCGCACAGCGCCGAACCGGCGATGAAGATCGTGATCGCGATCATGAACAGCGGCTTGCGGCCGTAGATGTCGGACAGCTTGCCGAACAGGGGCGTCGAGATGGTCGACGTGATCAGAAAGGCCGTGGTCACCCAGGCCTGCACCGACAGCCCGTTCAGGTCGTCGCCGATGGTCCTGATCGCGGTCGAGACGATCGTCTGGTCGAGGGCGGCGAGGAACATGCCGAGCATCAGGCCCGACAGGATGGTCATGATCTGCTTGTGGCTCAGCCCGCCATCGGACGGGACTGAGACTGGAGCGGGCATCAGTTGGTACCTCCTGCGTGAGCGGCGCTGTTCGCGATCCGCCCGGCGAGCCAATCGGTGTTGGCATGGTTGTAGTCAGTGGTGAAGCGGTCGAGCATGGCCGCGAAGGTCCGCAGGTCCTTCTCGTCCCAGTCGGCGAGCATCTGGGCGAAGTAGGTGAGCCGGACCTGCTCGTGCTCAGCGAGCAGGGCGTCGGCCTTGGGGGTGAGTACGAGCAGGCTGGCCCGGCCGTCGTCCGGATCGGCGCGACGCTCCAGCAGGCCGTCCTTGACGAGAGCGGCCACCTGGCGGCTCACCGTGGACGGGTCGGAGCGCAGGCAGTCCGCAATCGCACTGGCCCGCATCGACCCCTCGTTGTGCAGGCACTTGAGCAGGACGTGCGCCGACCATTCGACATCGTGGGCGGCGGCGGTCAGCATCCGCGCCCGGGCCTGGTTGAAGGTGCGCATCAGCGCGACGAAGTTGTCCGCGACAGCGGCGACTTCCGGAGGCGCGGTCGACGGCGCGACAGCGAGTTCGGTCATTGGTTCCATCCTGTTGCTTGATCCTTGCAACTAGTTGCTGGATACAAGCATCTACCCAGGCCGATCGGGAAGCAAACGGATTGCCCGAATAGTGACCGGGCTGGCGGGCCGGGCGAGCGGGATCAGTTCCGGCCCAGGATCTCCACGGACCGGTCGCGCATCTCGACCTTGCGGACCTTGCCGGTGACGGTCATCGGGAACTCGTCGACGACGTGCACGTAGCGCGGGATCTTGTAGTGCGCGAGCTTGCCGCT
>JAOPVG010000199.1 GCA_025966255.1 Jatrophihabitans sp. | reverse complement strand
CTGAAGGCGGGAGCGGTGGCGGTCACGACGATGCCGTTACTGCGGAGCCGCGAGATCAGCGACGTTGCCCGGATCGCCGAGGTGAGCCTCGCACTGTGCGACGCCCGGTTCGTCGACGACCTGCGCGCGGCCGAGCTCGGCGCGGCGCCGGTGCTGGCCTTCGGCGGGTCCGGCGACGACCTCACGAGCCGCGCCGCGACGGCGTCGGACGACTTCGCCGCCGTCGACACGGCCGCGGACGACGTGGCCCTGCTGGCGTTCACGTCGGGCACCACCGGCCGGCCGAAAGCGACGATGCACTTCCACCGCGACGTGCTCGCCATCGCGGACACGTTCAGCCGACACGTCGTCCGCCCCACGCCCGACGATCTGTTCACCGGCACGCCGCCGCTGGCGTTCACCTTCGGCCTCGGCGGCCTCGTCGTCTTTCCGCTGCGCGTGGGCGCGGCGACCCTGCTCGTCGAGAAGGCCACACCGGACGAGCTCGCCGACCTCATCGCCACCCATCGCGTCTCCGTCTGCTTCACCGCCCCCACCGGCTACCGCGCGATGATCACGTCCGGCTCGGTCGCCCGGCTGGGATCGCTGCGGCGCGCGGTGTCGGCCGGCGAGCACCTGCCCGAAGCCACCTGGCACGCCTTCCACGACGCCACCGGCATCAAGTTGATCGACGGCATCGGCTCGACGGAGATGCTGCACGTGTTCGTGTCGGCGGCCGACGTCGACATCCGCCCGGGATCGACCGGGCGCGCGGTGCCCGGTTACCGGGCCGCCGTGCTCGACGACCACGGCGCGCCCGTGCCCGCGGGCACGCCCGGCCGGCTCGCCGTGCAGGGTCCGACCGGCTGCCGCTACCTCGCCGACGACCGCCAGGGAGCCTATGTACAGAACGGCTGGAACATTACCGGCGACACCTTCGTCCAGGACGACGACGGGTACTTCCACTACCTGGCCCGCAGCGACGACATGATCGTCTCGTCCGGCTACAACATCGCGGGGCCCGAGGTCGAGGAGGCCCTGCTCGCCCATGACGCGGTGCTGGAGTGCTGTGTCGTCGGCGTTCCGGACGTCGCCCGCGGGCAGTTGGTCAAGGCCTTCGTCGTCCTGAAGGACGGCACCGGCCCGTCGACCGAGGAGTTGCAGTCGTTCGTCAAGGCCCGCATCGCGCCGTACAAGTACCCGCGCGCGGTCGAGTTCGTGGCCAGCCTGCCGAGGACCGCCACCGGCAAGGTGCAACGCTTCGCCCTGCGGCAGCCGCCGTTCACGGTGGGCGGCTGACGCGATGCGGATCGCGGTGATCGGCGGCGGACCGGGCGGCCTGTACTTCGCCGCCCTGACCAAACAGCTGAACCCAGGGCACAGCATCACGGTCTGGGAACGCAATGCCAGCGACGACACCTTCGGGTTCGGCGTGGTGTTCTCCGACGAGACGCTCGGCGGGATCGAGCACGCGGACGAGCTCATCTACGCGCAGATGCAGCGCGAGTTCGCCCGGTGGGACGACATCGACGTGCATTTCCGCGACCGGATGCTGACCAGCGGCGGCCACGGCTTCGCCGCGATGAGCCGACGGCGGCTGCTGCAGATCCTCCAGCAGCGCTGCCACGATCTCGGCGTCGAGCTGCGGTTCTCGACACCGGCCCCCGACGTCGCCGAGCTGTCGGCAACGCACGATCTGGTGATCGCCTGCGACGGCGTGAACTCCGCCGTCCGAATGCGGTACGAGACGACGTTCGAGCCGACCCTCGACGTCCGGCAGTGCAAGTACATGTGGCTCGGCACCAGCAAGGTGTTCGACGCCTTCAAGTTCTACGTGCGCGAGACACCGCACGGCGTGATGCAGATCCACGGCTATCCGTTCGACGCGAAGGGCAGCACGTTCATCGTCGAGATGAACCAGGACGTGTGGCAGCGCGCGGGGTTCGACGCGTTCGCCGACCGTCCGTTCGCGCCGGGCGAGTCCGACGAGAAATCGGTCGAGGTCGTCCGGGACCTGTTCGCCGACATCCTCGACGGACACGACGTGATGGTGAACAACTCCAAGTGGGTCAACTTCACCACAGTGCGTAACGAGCACTGGCGACACGAGAACGTCGTGCTGATGGGCGACGCCGCGCACACCGCGCACTTCTCGATCGGGTCGGGCACCAAGCTCGCGATGGAGGACGCGCTCGCGCTGGCCGCCTGCCTGCACGAGGAGGGCGATGTCGAGTCCGCGCTCGCGGCGTACGAGCTCGAGCGCCGGCCGGTGGTGCTCTCGACGCAGCGGGCGGCGCAGGCCAGCTTGGAGTGGTTCGAGAACCTCGGTCAGTACACCGGCCAGGACCCGGTGCAGTTCGCGTTCAACATCATGACCCGCAGCCGGCGCGTGACCTACGACAACCTGCGCGTGCGCGACCCCGAATTCGTCGAGACCGTCGACGCCTGGTTCGCCCGGCACGAGGCGGCCCGGGGTCTGGGTGACGGCGAGACGCGTCCGCCGATGTTCCAACCCTTCCGGCTGCGGGGCATGGAGCTCGTGAATCGCGTGGTCGTCTCGCCGATGGACATGTATTGCGCGGTGGACGGACTGCCCGACGACTTCCATCTCGTCCATCTCGGCGGCAAGGCTCTCGGCGGCGCGGGGCTGGTGATGACCGAGATGGTGTGCGTCTCCGCCACCGGCCGGATCACCCCGGGCTGCACCGGCATCTGGACCGACGAGCAGGCCGTCCGCTGGAAACGGCTCACCGAGTTCGTACACGCCGAGTCGGCTGCGAAGGTCGGCATCCAGATCGGCCACTCGGGCCGAAAGGGTTCGACCCGGCTCATGTGGGAGGGCATCGACGAGCCGCTGCCGGAGGACAACTGGGAGGTGGTCGGGCCGTCACCGCTGCCGTACCGCGCCGGCGTGAACCAGATTCCCCGCGAGCTGTCCCAGGCGGAGCTGGCCGCGATCACCCAGCAGTTCGTCGACGCCACCGTCCGAGCAGCGGAGGTCGGGTTCGACTTCGTCGAACTGCACTGCGCTCACGGGTATCTGCTGTCGTCGTTCATCTCGCCGCTCACCAACCAGCGCAGTGACGCCTACGGCGGTTCACTGGCGAACCGGCTGCGCTTCCCGCTCGAGGTGTTTCGGGCCATGCGCGCGGTGTGGCCGGACGAGAGGCCGATGGGCGTGCGAATCTCGGCGACCGACTGGTACGAGGACGGCGTCACGGCCGACGACGCGGTCGAGATCGCGCGGGCCTTCGCCGATGCCGGCGCCGACGTCATCGACGTCTCGACCGGCCAGGTCACCGCGGACGAACGCCCGGCCTTCGGCCGCTCGTACCAGACCCCGTTCGCCGACCGGATCCGCAACCAGACCGGTATCGCCACGATGGCCGTCGGGGTCATCTCGTCCTACGACGACGTCAATTCGATCCTGCTGGCCGGCCGCGCCGACCTCTGCCTGCTCGGCCGGGCCCACCTCTACGACCCCAACTGGACGCTGCACGCGGCGGCCGAGCAGAACTACACCGGACCGGGGGCGGAGTGGCCGAAGCCGTGGCAGGCCGGCGCGCGACGCCCGCAGTCGGGACGGGCCGAGGAGCCGAAGCCGCGCCTTGAGCTGATCCGCCGCGGTCGCCCCGGCACCGCGCACCGACGCTGGCAACCCAGCTGAGAGTTCGTTGGCGGCGAGCTCAGCGGTCGCCGGGTGCGGCCGCAGCTAGCGGCCTTCCCAGCGGGGAGCGCGCTTCTCGTTGAAGGCGGTGTGGAACTCCGTGTGATCGCGCGTGGTCATCAGCAGCGCCTGCGTCATCGCGTCGAGTTCCATCGCGCTGGCCAACGGCATGTCGAGCTCGCGAGTGAGCAGGGACTTGGTCTGAGCGATCGCGAGGGTGGGGCCGGCGGCGAGGGTCTGGGCGAGTTCGTTGACGGCCGTGTCGAGCTCGTCGTCGGCGACGAGTCGCGAGGCGAGGCCGTAGCGGTCGGCGGTGGCGGAGTCGATGGTGCCGCCGAGCATGAGTAGGTCGCTCGCCCGGCCCAGTCCGACGACCCGCGGCAGCAGGTAGGCCGCGCCCATGTCGCCACCGGACAGGCCGACCTTGGTGAACAGGAACGCGAACTTGCCCGACGTACCGACGACCCGGAAGTCGGATGCGAGCGCGACCACCGCGCCGGCGCCGGCGGCGATGCCGTGGATCGCGGTGATGATCGGGATTGGGCACTCGCGCATGGCCCGGATGACGTCGCCGGTCATCTTCGTGAACCGCATGAGGTCGCGGGGCTCCATGGTGATCAGCTCGCCGATGATCTCGTTGACGTCACCGCCGCCACAGAACCCGCGGCCCTCCCCCCGGATGATCAGGACGCGGACGTCCTGGTGATGCGGCAGTTCGGCGAGCAGGTCGCGCAGGTCGGCGTAGCTCTCGAAGGTCAGCGGGTTGAGCTTCTCGGGTCGGTCGAGAGTGACGGTGGCGATGCCGTCGGCCTTGCGGAACCGGAAGTGCTGCCAGTTTTCAGTCAGCTTCGCCGATGCGCGGAAGCGGTAGTCCGAGCTCATCGATCCGGTCCCCTGCCTATCAGTTCGCGCGCGATGATCGAACGCTGTATCTCCGAGGCTCCCTCATAGATGCGAAGCGAGCGGACGTCGCGATACAAGTGCTCGAGCAGGTGGCCCTGTTGCAGCGCCACGGCCCCGTGCAACTGCACGCATCCGTCGATGATCCGCTGGGCGGCCTCGGTCGCGAACAGCTTGGCCATGGCCGAGCGCCGCGACTGTTGCGGCTGCTGCGATCCGTCGTCGTAGGCCGACGCGGCCGCGTACACGAGCAGGCGGGAGGCCTCGAGGTCGGTCGCGAGGTCGGCGATCTTGTGGGCGACGGCCTGCTGGTTCGCAAGCGGCGCTCCGTGGACGTGCCGCGTGCGGACGTGGGCGATCGTGGTGTCCAGAGCGGCCTGGGCCATGCCCACAGCAAAGGCGCCCACGCTCGGCCGGAACAGGTCGAGCGTGCGCATCGCGACGGCGAAACCCGCGTCCACCTCGCCCAGCACGTCAGCCCGACCGACGTGCACGCCGGCGAAGGTGAGCCGCCCGATCGGGTGGGGTGAGAGGAGGTCGAGGTGCTCGCCGGACAGGCCGGGGGCGTCGCCCGCAACGGCGAACGCCGTCACGCCGCGGGCGCGGACGTCGGGCGTGGTGCGGGCGAACACCGTGTAGATGTCGGCCTCGGGCGCGTTGGAAATCCACAGCTTCTCGCCGGACAACCGCCAGCCGTCGCCGTCCGGTTCGGCCCGCAGCGCGAGCGCAGCGGCGTCCGAGCCGGCTCCGGGTTCGGAGAGCGCGAACGCGGCGACCGCCTCCCCGGCGACGACGCGCGGGATCCACCGATCGACGAGCTCCGGCGGGCCCGATTGCAGGATCGGATAGCTGCCGAGGCCCTGCAGGGCCAGCGCGGTCTCGGCCTCGCCGCTCACCTGGGCCAGGGCTTCGCGGAGCAGGCAGAGTTGCATCGCGGCGGCGTCGTGGGCCGGCTCGTCGGTGGCGCCGCCGAACAGTCCGCGCAGTAGACCGTGCTCGCCCATCGCCCGCAGCATGGGCCGATTGACCCGGCCGGCGGGCCCCCCGCTCAGTGGCACTATGTGGTCGATCGCGACCTGCCGGACCCAGGCGGCGAAGGTCCGCTGACCTTCGCTCAACTGGAACTCGGCCACTCGTCAGACCCTAGCGGTGCGGCATGTCGATCAGTCGCCGCTGCGTACTCCCCTTAACCTCAGGCCGTGCGAATCGGGGTGGTGTCAGGCGCGCTGGCCGCGGTGGTGCTTTGTGCCGTCCTCGCGCCAGGGGCCGCGGCGACGCCCACACTCGCCCCGAGCACGTCGGCGCACTCCGTCCCGCCTGCGGCGCCGCAGCCCACTGACAGCGGCAACTCGCCAGCCGTACCGGATCCACACCCACCCCGCGGCGGACGGGGGCCGGACGGCGAGCCGGTCGGCGGCGCCCGCCTGCTCAGCCGCAACCTCGTTCTGCCCGAGGGCGCGCCCGCACTCCCGGCCGATCTCACCGCGCAGGCTTGGGTGGTCGTCGACCTCGACCAGGGCGACATCCTGGCCGCGCGCGACCCGCATGGGCGCTACCAGCCGGCCAGCATCCAGAAGGTGCTGACCGCGGTGGCGCTGCTGCCGCAGTTGCCGGGACAACGCAAGATCACGGTCAGCCGCCAGGCCGCGAGCACCGAGGGGTCGCACGCGGGTCTCGTCGGTGGCGGACGGTACACGATCGATCAGGTCTTCGAAGGGCTGCTCCTCGTGTCCGGGAACGACTCGGCCGAGGCACTGGCCGAGGCGGCCGGTGGACGGGCCAAGACGGTGACATTGATGAACCGCACCGCGCTCCGGCTCGGCGCCTACGACACCTACGTCCAGACGCCATCCGGGCTCGACGGCTGGCAGCAGCTCACCAGCGCCTACGACATGGCGCTGTTCCTCCGGGCGGCTCTAGGCGAAGCGCGGTTCGTCCGGTACGACACGGTCAGCCACGCCCGGCTGCCGGCGCAGAAGGTTGGCGGGGGGTTTGGTCCGGTCAACCTCGACAACCAGAACCAGCAGTTCCTGACGACGGTCAAGGGCGCATTGGTGGCCAAGACCGGCTTCACGGACGCGGCGCAGCACACCTTCGTCGGAGCGATCAACCGCGGCGGACATCGCTACGGCGTCGTGCTGCTGCGCGCGCAGCGCTTCCCGGACGACCAGTGGGTGCAGGCGACGAAGCTGGTCGACTGGGCCCGGGCGTTGCCTGCCGGCACGAAGCCGGTGGGCCGGCTGGCGAGTCCGGCCGACACAGCTCAAGCGCGCGCCGACACCGCTGCGGGCGGGCCGTCGGCGGCGACCAGCTCACGTAGGGCGGCGGCCGCCGGCGTGGCCTCCGGCGGTGGCGCGGCGGACGGCGGCACCCCACTCGTGGTGCAGCTGTTGGTCGTGCTCGCGCTCGTCGGCGGGGCCGTCGCGTTCGGGTGGCGGCTCGTCCGCAGGCGCTGAGGCGGCCACTGAATTCGTTCTGCGTAAAAAGTCCGGTAAAGACCAGATCGGCATGGGACGCTGGCTGGGTGTTCAGCGCCGGACCCCCTCCTTCCGATCTGCCACTCCCGCCGGTGTTGGAGCGTTTGGCCGGCGATCAGGCGATGCGCCCGGTCTGGCGCAATGAGCTGGGCGGCCTGACGTTCGCGCTGGGCGCCGACAAGTACGTCAAATGGTCGCCGTCGGGCGGGCCGGATCTCACCGCTGAGCGGGCGCGGCTGAGCTGGGCGGGTCGGTTCACGCCCGTCCCGCACGTGATCGACTACGGCTCGGACGAGGGCGCCCAGTGGTTGATGACCACGGCGCTGCCCGGCGACACCGCCGTGTCCGACACCTGGCTCGACGATCCGGAGCCGGCCGTCGTCGCGATCGGGCGGGGCCTGCGGGCCCTGCACGACGCATTGCCCGTCGACGAATGCCCCTTCGACTGGTCGGCACCGAGGCGGGTCGCCCGGGCGCGGCGCAAGGGTCGGCGCGACCCGGCCGACTGGTGGCCGGATCACCAGCACCTCGATCCGGACGACGCGTTCGCCCGCCTCGACGACGTGCCGCCCGTCGATCGCGTCGTGGTCTGCCACGGGGACCCGTGCTCGCCCAACACGATCCTCGATTCCGACGGCGGCTGGGTCGGGCATGTGGATATAGGCGCTATGGGGGTGGCGGATCGCTGGGCGGACCTCGCGGTCGCTACGTGGAGTTTGGAATGGAACTACGGCCCGGGGTGGGACGAGGTGCTGCTCGACGCCTACGGGGTTCAGGTTGACGTGGAGCGGACGACTTACTACCGGTTGCTTTGGGACTTGTCGCCTTAGTCGCTCGGGTTTGACCAGCGCACCGGCCGACCTCGTCCGCAAGTGAACCAGCCGGGCGGGTGCGACTCATTCGTCGGTATGCGGACGCGGGCGGGTGACGGCCCAGGTGGCGGCGGCGCCGACGATCGCGCCGGCGCCGACCAAGGTGACTCCCACGGCGGCGGGGGTGACGGCGGAGCCCCGCTCGCGGCGCCGGTCAACCATGGCTTCGGGCTCGATGATCGGGATCGTGTTCGCGGCGACGGCGCCGCGGTATTCAGCGGTGAGGGTGGCCGTCCAGGCGCACGAGAAGAGCATGTAGCGGGCTACGAGCTGAATCCAGATCAGCACGGCGAGGATGCTGGCGAACGGTCCGGCGGTCGGGCTGTTGGCGGTGTGGGCGATCGTGTAGCTGCCGACGATCTTGAGGACTTCGAATCCGATCGAGGCGAGCAGGGCACCCTTCACCGCGATGCGCCGGGGCACGTCGACCTGCGGCAGCTTGATGAGCAGCCACCAGAAGATCGCCATGTCACCGACCACGGCGAGCAGCACACCGAGCACCTTCAGCAGGAGATGGAACCCGGGGACGTGGTCAAGGGCGAGCGCCCGCAGGATCTGATCGGTGAGGGAGGTCCCCACCACGGTGAGGCCCAGCGAGACGACCACACCGAGACCCAGGCCGGCCAGGACGAGCAGGTTCGCCACCCGGCCACCGATGAAGCCGCGCTTGGCCGGTGCCCGCCCCCACACGGCATCGATGGCTTGCCGGAGGTTGCCGATCCAGCCGAGCCCAATGAGCAGCACACCGATGAGCCCGACGATGCCGAGGCCGGTGCGCTGCTGGATGGACGTGCGCAGCGAGGACTCCAGGGTGCGACCGAACTCGCCGGGCACATTGGCCGTCACGTTTGCGAAGAACTCCTGCTCGAGCGCTGGATGCGAGTGCAGGACGAAACCGGTGACGGCAACGGCGAGCAGCAGCAGCGGAAAGAGCGCGAGGAAGGAGAAGTAGGTGATCGCGGCCGCGTACTGATTGCCATTGTTGCGCTGGAGCAACTGCCACGCCTCGATCACGTGCCGCAACCAGACGCAGCGCGCCTGCAGCGCCCTCCAGCGGGCGTTGGCAGCGGACTTCGCCCGGGCGATCGCGCTCGGGCGAGTCTGCGTCATGCCCTGGGCTTACCCCTTGGCCTGTCCATTGGTACCGCCGAGGGGGAATTCGGTGCGCCACGCCCACCGTCCGTCGGCGTCGCGCGAAAAGAGCACGAAGCTCTCGACCGAGAACCGCGCCACGAACCCGGCGAGCCCGTCGTAGGCGTCGTCGAGGCCGGCCTCGGCTATGTGCTGGGCCACGGTGACGTGCGGGTGGTAGGGGAACTCGAGGTCGCGATCGAGCGGTCCGCGCCGGATCGCCTCCTCGAGCAACTCGCACTGCGAGACGCCGGTCGCGATCTGGATGAAGACCACCGGGGAGGTCGGACGGAACGTTCCGGTGCCGGCCAGGTGCATCACGAACGGCTCCTGCGCCGCGGCGGCCTCGGCGAGATGCTTCTCGACGTACTCCATCGAATCGGCCGGCACCGGCGTCGGCGGAAGCAGCGTCACGTGCGGCCACACGAGCCCGGCGGCCGGGTCTCCGACCTGCTTGCGCCAATTGGTGAGCACAGTCGCGTGCGGCTTAGGAATCGCGATGGCAACCCCGAGCATCACCTGTTGGGTCATGCCGTCAACGCCCGGCGGCGGGCACGAAGCCCACCCGGTCGTAGACGGACTTCACCGTGACGTCAGCGATCGCGCGAGCACGCTCGGCCCCGCGCGCGAGCACCCGGTCGAGTTCGGGGATGTCGGCCAGCACCTCGGCCATCCGCTTTCCGAACGGCTCGGTGAACGCGACCACGGCGTCGGCCACCGCATTCTTCAGCCCGCCGTAGCCCTGCCCCGCGAAGTCCGCCTCGAGCGTCGCGATCGGCGAATCAGTGACCGCGGAGAGGATGGCGAGCAGGTTCGAGATGCCCGGCTTGGTCGCGGGATCGAAGCGGATCTCGGTCTCGCCGTCGGTGGTCGCCCGCTTGATCTTCTTGGCCAGGACGGCCGAGTCGTCGAGCAGGTTCAACGTGCCGGCGTCGGGCAGCGACTTGCTCATCTTCGCCGTCGGATCCTGCAGATCGAGGATCTTGGCGGCCTCTTTGGTGATGTACGCGTCGGGCATGACGAACGTCTCGCCGTAGCGATTGTTGAAGCGCTGCGCCAGGTTGCGGGTGAGCTCGATGTGCTGGCGCTGGTCCTCGCCGACCGGCACGTAGTGAGCCTGATAGATGAGGATGTCCGCCGCCTGCAGGATCGGGTAGGTGAACAGCCCGACGCTGACGCGGTCGGCGTTGCCGCGGGCGGACTTGTCCTTGAACTGAGTCATCCGGCTGCCCTCGCCGAAGCCGGTCAAGCACTCGAATACCCAGCTCAGCTGCGTGTGCGCGGGCACGTGGCTCTGCAGGAAGATCGCGCTGCGCTCGGGATCGACGCCGGCGGCGATCAACTGCGCGGCGGCGCGCCTACTGCGGTCGGTGAGGACCGCGGGGTCGGGTAATTCGGCCGTCAAGGCGTGGAGATCGGCCAGGAAGTAGAAGACCTCGTAGGCGTCCTGCATCGCCACCCACTGCTTCAACGCACCCAGGTAGTTACCCAGGTGGTAGGACGCCGAGGTGGGCTGGATGCCGGACAGCACCCGCTGTCGTGAAGCTGGGGAAGCCATGATTCCCGATTGTTGCACTCCGACCCATGGGCGGCTCGACCGGTCAGGTCGCCTGCACAGCGTCCGGAGTCGTGGTGTCGTCGTTCTCACTCGGCGGCGGAGTCACCCGGACGCGCGCCACCCGCCGCCCGTCGATGCGCACCACCGTGAGCCGGGCACCGTGGTGCTCCACGACATCGCCGGCGACGGGCATCCGGCCGAGCTCGGCCATCACGTAGCCGCCGAGCGTGGCGTACGGGCCCTCGGGCAGTTGTACGCCGGCGATCTCCTCGATCTCGTCGAGATTGAGCATGCCGTCGACCTCGACCTCGCCGCCGGCCAACCGGCGCGACTCCACCGTGTCCGCGTCGTACTCGTCGCGGATGTCGCCGATGACCTCCTCGATGAGGTCCTCGAGCGTGACGACGCCGTCGGTGCCGCCGTACTCGTCGACGACGATCGCCATGTGATGGCCCTCGGCCCGCATCTCCGACATCGCGTTGAGGACGTGCTTGCTGCCCGGCATTGCCTTCACCTCGCGGGCCACGCTGGCCACGGTGCGGTCACGGTCGTGCCGTACAGCCGGCAGGAGCAGATCGCGGATGTGCACGAAGCCGAGCACGTCGTCGTGCCCGCGGCCCACCACCGGGTAGCGCGAGTGCGGCGACTCGCTGGCGACCTTCGCCGCTCGGCTCACCGTCATTGAACCGTCGAGGAAGGTCACCTCGGTGCGCGGCACCATCACCTCGCCGATGGACCGCTCTCCCGCGGCGAACACTTCGTCGATGAGCCGGCGCTCGTCCGTCGTCAGCGATTCGTGGGCGGCGACCAGGCCCCGCAACTCGTCTTCGCTGATCGGCTGGCGAGCCGCGTTCGGATCGCCGCCGAGCAGCCGCACCACGACGTTCGTCGACTTGGACAGCAGCCAGATGACCGGACGGAAGAAGCCGGCAACCCGGTTCAGTGGCCCGGCAAAGAACAGGGCGGCGAGGTCATTGCGCTGCAGCCCGAGCCGCTTCGGAGCGAGTTCGCCGAGAACCAGGGTGACGAAAGAGATCACGAGCGTGACCCCGATCACTCCGGTGGCGCCGGCGAGACCGGAGCTCCAGCCGTGCCGGACCAGGACCTGCTTGGCCTCGTCGGACAGGGTCACGGCGCCGTACGCGCTGGACAGCAACGCCGTGGACGTGACGCCGACCTGGGCCGCGGCGAGGAACCGGTTCGGGTCAGAAACTAGTCGGGCGACGGCGGCCCCGCGGCGGCCCGTCTCGGCGAGCGCGCGAACCTGGCTCTCGCGCAAGGAAACGAGCGCGATCTCGGCAGCGACGAAGACGCCCTCGATGATGATCAGCAGTAGGACGATGCCGATGTTGAGCAGCGTCGCGCCGGCCACCGTCCCGCCTCCCCGAACCTCACTGTTGTCGTCTCGACCCAGCGTAGGGGTGCGGCGCCGTTGTTGCCGTCGCCTTCGAGCAGGGGGTTCGCGTCAAGCGGTGGCCGCGCGGGCGGCCGCCGGGCCGGTCGACGACTTGTTGGCCGACTCGATCGGGGCGATCGAGGCCGACGGTTCACTACCGCGCAGCAAGATCTGGGCGACGAAGTTCGGATCGTCGGTCATCGGGACGTGGCCGACGCCGCGCATCATGATGTGCTCCCCGAACGGGAAGGCCTGCTTGGCGGCCGCGGCCTGCCACGGCGGCAGCACGAGGTCGCGGGCGCCCCAGGCGATCGTGACCGGAACGCCGAGCGGGATCTCCATGTCGAACGGCTCGGCGGCGGCGAGCAGCGTGCGCAGCGCAGGCCGCGCGTACAGGAAGCCGCGCACGTCGCCCAGGGCCTGATCAGGCGAGACCCGTGCTGGGTGCGCGCAGAGAAGGCCGTACATGACGTTGCGGCCACCGCGGGTGCGGGCGAGCAGCTCGGCGCGAGTGCCCAGCCGGGCGCTCATGGCACAGGCGCGCGTGAAGATGTGTCGGGTGTAGGCGAACTCGCGGTTGTTGCGCCAGAACCCAGCCGGCGACAGCGCGGTGACGCTGCGGGCATCGCCCTCGGCGCCGGCGTACAGAGCGACGAGGCCGCCGAGTGAGTTTCCGGCGACGTGCGGGCGGTCGAGTTGCTGGTCGGCGAGGAACTGCTTGAACTGCTCGCGAAGTACCTCGGCGACGGGACGGCCTTCGGTTACCAGTGGCGGGGAATCGCCATGGCCGGGAAGGTCGACGAGAATGACTTCCCGCTGCTCGGTGAGCTGGTCGAGAACCGGGTACCAGGCCTGCCGGCGATGCGTAACGCCGTGCACGAGGACGAGCGGGTCTCCGGAACCATGACGCTCATACGCGAGCATTTGCCGCCTCCTCGCTGCGCGGGCCGGGGGGCGCCACGACCGGTCCCGGCTACGCACCGGTCATCTGGACGTTACCCACGTGCCACACGATGAACCTAGTGACTGCGGTCACATCACGACACTCTGTTACAGATAACCTTGCCCGAAGGGCCCATCCGGATAACCGCAGATGCCCTTTCTGGTACGGGATTGCGCCGCACCCCGGCATACCCCGAGGTACGGCGACGCAACCACGACTGCGACGAGCGCGCCCGCGAACCGCCCGGCGGACTGAGTCAGGCCATCGCTTTCTGCAGGTTTGCGTCGATGGCGTCGAGGAACTCCTCGGTCGTCAGCCAGGGCGCGTCGGCGTCGATGAGAAGCGCGAGGTCCTTCGTCATCCGGCCGCTCTCGACCGTCTCCACGCACACCCGCTCGAGCGTCTCGGCGAAGGCGGTCACCTCGGGCGTTTCGTCGAGCTTGCCGCGGTGCGCGAGGCCGCGCGTCCAGGCGAAGATCGACGCGATCGGGTTGGTCGAGGTGGGCTTGCCGGCCTGGTGCTGGCGGAAGTGCCGCGTCACCGTTCCGTGCGCCGCCTCGGCTTCAACGGTCTTGCCGTCCGGAGTCATGAGCACCGACGTCATGAGGCCGAGCGAGCCGAAGCCCTGCGCGACGGTGTCGGACTGTACGTCGCCGTCGTAGTTCTTGCAGGCCCAGACGTAGCCGCCCTCCCACTTCAGCGACGCGGCCACCATGTCGTCGATCAGGCGGTGCTCGTAGGTGAGGCCCGCGGCCTCGAAGTCGGACTTGAACTCGGCTTCGAAGACCTCGGCGAAGATGTCCTTGAACCGGCCGTCGTAGCCCTTGAGGATCGTGTTCTTCGTCGACAGGTAGACCGGGAAGTTGCGGTCGAGGCCGTAACGCAGGGACGCCCGCGCGAAGTCACGGATCGAGTCGTCGAGGTTGTACATCGCCAGGGCGACACCGGGGCCGGGGAAGTCGAAGACGTTGAGCTCGATCGGCTCGCTGCCATCCTTCGGCGTGAAGGTCAGTGTCAACGTGCCCTCGCCCGGCACGCGCAGGTCGGTGGCGCGGTACTGGTCGCCGAAGGCGTGACGGCCGATGACGATCGGCTTCGTCCAACCCGGCACAAGCCGCGGGACGTTGGCCATGATGATCGGCTCGCGGAAGATCACGCCGCCGAGGATGTTGCGGATCGTGCCGTTCGGCGAGCGCCACATCTTCTTCAGGCCGAACTCCTCGACCCGTGCTTCGTCCGGCGTGATGGTCGCGCACTTGACGCCGACGCCGTGGCGCTTGATCGCCTCGGCCGCGTCGATCGTCACCTGGTCATCGGTTGCGTCGCGATGCTCGATGCCGAGGTCGTAGTACTCGAGGTTGATATCGAGATAGGGGATGATCAGCTTGTCCTTGATGAACTGCCAGATGATTCGCGTCATCTCGTCGCCGTCGAGCTCGACGACCGTTCCCGTCACCTTGATCTTGGCCATACCCGGCGTCCTCCGTGATGAGTTCTCTTGGCATCAAGATATCTCGTCGAGGAATCCGTTGGGCGGGCCCCCCTTCTTTCCCTAGTGTGCTGAGAATGACTGCTGCCCGCACCCCCACTGCTGTGGATGCCCTGGCCGACGCCTACCTCGACGAGTCCGCCGCGTTGAATCCGGCCGAGGCGACCTACATCGGCCTGGCCGGTTACGACGACAAGCTGCCCGAGCTCACTCCCGACTGGCACGCCAGCGTCTCCGATCACCGCCGCCGCACGCTCGCCGCCCTGGACGCGGCGGAGCCGGCCGACGCCACCGATCGCGTCACGATCGCGGCGCTGCGCGACACCCTCACCCTCGCCGAGGAACTGCGGGCGGCCGGCGCCGAGGAGTCCGACCTCAACAACGTGGCCTCACCCCTACAGGGCACCCGTGACGTCTTCGACCTGACCCCCGTCGCCACGGTCGACGACTGGGCCACGGTCGCGAAGCGCCTCGCCGCCGTCCCGGACTCCCTCGCCGGCTACGCCACATCGCTGCGTTACGCCGCCGAGCGCGGGCACGTCGCGGCGCGCCGTCAGGTTGAGGCTGGCATCGACCAGTGCGCCGACAACGTCGGACCCGAAGGCTTCTTCGCCACGTTCGCCGCAGGCGCCGCCACCGCAGACGACACCGAGCTCCCCGCCTCGGTGCGCGCCGATCTCGAGCGGGGCGCGCAGGCTGCGTCCACCGCGTATGAGGAACTTGCCACCTTCCTGCGCAGCGAACTCCTCGACCGCGCCCGAACGTCCGACGCCGTCGGACGCGAGCTCTATCCCCTGCACTCGCGCTCCTTCCTCGGTGCGCGCATCGACCTCGA
>JAOPVG010000540.1 GCA_025966255.1 Jatrophihabitans sp. | reverse complement strand
GGCGCGCCGGACCGCCCACACGCCGTAGGGCGAGACGCCGTCGTGGAAGCCGGGGGCGAACTCGGTGGCGAGCCCGGTGCCGTACACGCAGTGCGCGGCGGTGAGGACGAGGTCGTGGCCGGCGCTGCGCACGACGCTCGCCGAGCAGTAGTGCGGCAGCCCCAGCGTCGGTCCTAACCCGAGCAGGCTGGGGAAGAACAGCGGGCCGACGGTCGGGATCGAGGTGACGGGGCGCGCGACGGGTGGGGTGATCGCGCGGGGTGCTACTGCTGCCGCCGGGAGAGGGCTTACCGTGGCGGCGCCTCCGGCGAGAAGGAGCGCCGAGAGGGCAGCTATCCGGACACGTCGTCGCCTGGACCGATCGGTCATGATCAACGAGGACGGCGCCATAGGAGAGGGAAGCTGCGGTTCTTCCCGCCGGACGGGGACGCTCCGGGGCAGGAGCGGAGCCGGGCGAACTGCCTGCGGGGTCGAGCCGCCAGTGCCGTCCACCTGAACCATCGTTGCGCCCGGGCGCCGTCAGGGCCGTATGGCAGCGTGGGTGCGGTGATCGCGGATCCGTGGCTCGAGTGGGCCGAACACCGTCCTCGGCCTCGCGTCCTGCACCTCGACTCCGCCGCCGCCGGGCGCCAGTCCGTCGCCACGCTCGACGCGACGGCCGCCCAGGCGCGACTCGAGGCCGAGATGGGGGCCTGTGTCGCGCAGGAGCAGGTTGGCGAGGTGCTGGCGCAGCTTCGCCGCGACGTCGCCGGGCTGCTGGGCACCCCGCCGGACGGAGTCGCGTTCGTCGAGAGTGCGACGGCCGCGCTGGCCGCGCTGTTCGCGAGTTGGCCGCTGCCGGACGAGCCGCGGGTGGGCGTCGTCGCGGTCGAATGGGGTCCGAACCTGGAGGCGTTCGCGGCGCGCGGCTTCACGATCGTCGACCTCCCGCACGACGGCACCGGCCGCCTCGACCTCGGCGCCCTCGAGCAACAACTGGCCGACCACCCGCCCACGGTCGTGCACCTGACCCAAGTCACGTCGCACCGCGGGCTCGTCCAACCGGTCGCCGAAGCCGCAGCGCTGTGCCGGGTGGCCGGCATCCCGCTCTGGGTCGACGCTGCCCAGGCGATCGGGCACGTCGACACCGCCACCGGCGCGGACGCGGTGTACGCGACGAGTCGCAAATGGCTGGCCGGTCCCCGTGGCGTCGGCATGGTCGCGATCGCGGCCCAGCACTGGGACGCGCTGCGCATCCGCCGGTCGACCATGTCGCCTGCGGACCTGCCTGCCGTCGCACATCTCGAATCCCACGAAGCCCACGTCGCGGGGCGGATCGGCCTGGCCACCGCAGTCCGTGAGTACCTCACTCTGGGGTCGGACGTCGTCAACGCGCGCTTGGACGAGGTTGGCCGGCTCACGGCCAAGGCGCTCGCTGACATCGAAGGCTGGGCGGTCGTGGGCGGCTCGACACCGGGCAACGGAGCGATAACAGCCCTGCGGCCCACCACTGGACAGGACGTCTTCGCCACCCGGACCCGGCTGCTGACCGAGCACGGCATCCTGACGACGGCCGGCTCCGTCGCCCGGGCCCCGCGGGACATGCAGGAACCGCTGCTGCGGATCAGCCCGCACGTCGACTGCACGGACGAGGCGCTCGCCCGCCTGGTCGAGGCGCTCGCCGACCGCTGACCGTCGTCGCGCACACGTTGTCAGAGGTGCGGCGCACAATTATGTGACGGTTCGCTGAACAGCCGAACGAGACGTTTGGGAGTTCGGACGAGCTGGGCAAGACTGAAAGAGCTGTACCACGAGGACGGTCAAGCCTGGGCCGCCCCCGCACCGACCCGCGGTCGCGCAGTGCGACCGGTCCGGACCTGGAGGGGGCGGAATGTCCGCTCAAACATCAGGGCTCCACGTCGCCGTCCACGAGCCACTCGATCCACGCAACGGCGTTCTCGACCGCGCGCGCGAGCACGTCGCGGCTACCGCTCTGCACGACGGCCCCATCGGCCTGGTCGGCCTCGAACTCGAGGCACACCTCGTCGACCTCGACCTGCCCGCCCGCCGTCCGACCTGGGCCCAGGTCCAGCATCTGCTTGCCACGGTGCCGGCAATGCCCTCGGGCAGCACCGTCACCGCCGAACCCGGTGGCCAGCTCGAACTGTCCACACCGCCGGCGCCGACGATCGCAGCGGCCGCCGCCGCTCTGCAGCGTGACCGCGCCGAGCTGGGCACGGCCCTCGCCTCGACCGGCTTCGGGACCGCGTCGATCGGCACCGACCCGGCCCGTCCGATCGACGTCATCAACCGGACCGGCCGCTACGGCGCCATGCACCGGCACTTCGCCGCCGTCGGCTGCGGCGGGGCGGGCCGGGCGATGATGTCGTCCACCGCAGCCCTGCAGGTCAATCTGGACGCCGGTCCCGCCGCCGGCTGGCGCGAGCGCGTCGACCACCTGCACCGCCTCGGTCCCGTGCTGACCGCGATCTCGGCGTGCTCGCCGATGCTGGCCCGGCACGCGTCCGGTTGGCGCTCGATGCGCCAGCAGGTGTGGGCCGGTCTGGACCAAGGCCGGACCGCACCGATCGGGCCGGGTGAGCCGGGCGAGGCGTGGGCCACGTATGCGCTCGCCGCTCCCGTCATGCTCGTCCGCGACCCCTGCGGCCGCGATGCCGACCCCGTTCCCTCTCGGGTCTCGTTCGCCTCCTGGCTCACCGGCGAGGCCAAGCTGGTCCGCCGCCCGACGCTCGCCGATCTGGACTCCCACCTGACGACGCTGTTCCCACCCGTCCGACCCCGCGGATCTCTCGAACAGCGCTACCTCGACGCCGTCCCGGATCAGTGGTGGCCCGCGCTGGCCGCCATCACCGCAATCCTCGCCGACGACCCGGTCGCGTCCGATCGGGCCGCGGAGGCCTGCG
>JAOPVG010000155.1 GCA_025966255.1 Jatrophihabitans sp. | reverse complement strand
CACGACGCGATCGACTTGCCCGCGGCGGTGAACTTCACCGTTCCGCCGGTAGGCCGTGGACTCACCGAGGCGGTGAGCGTCGTCGCGACGCCCGCCGTCGGGTGCACCGCGGCGAGCTTTGTCGTGGTGGTCTTGGCCGCGGCGGCGGTCGCGGGATTCGCCAAGGCGACGCCGACGGCGACGAGGGTGACCGACGCACCCGCAGCGACGAGGCGGGCGGTGCGGGTCGGGCTGATGGCGCGCATTCGATACCCGTTCAGTCGGGTGCCCGCCGAGGCAGCGGACGCGCGAAGACGCCCGTGCGTGACCGCGTCGCGAACCGATCGAGACAACGACCGGTCCGAACAACGCAAATCCCCGTGGCCGCTCCGACGGATCGGATGCGGCACGGGGACGGATCTCGGATCGGCTGGCGATCCGGGCTCCGTCCCGCGAACCACGACGAGACACTGGCCTGGCAGTCCGAGCAGGCATTCCGACTTGTCGCCCTGGGGCAACTTCACGGTTGCGGGTCAGTGCCGGGATCTCACCGGCTTCCCCTGCTGAGACTGTTGGTTCCTGGTGACCGAGAACAGTCGTCCTCGGTCGCTCGCACGGTATCCCTCCGGCCGGAGCCGGGTCAACGCGACGTGACCGACCGAGCGTGCGTCACTCGCACCCAGGCTGGGCATACTGGCGCGGTGACCGACGCGGCGCCCAGTGCGATCGACCTTGTAGCGCTCGGCGCCGACGTCGAATGGACCGACGCCGCAGCCGCCGCCTCGGCCCGGGCCGAGACGCGGGTGGCCGACGGGCGGTTGGCCGAGCTCGTCGAGTGGCTCGCCTCGACGCAGGGTCGCTACCCGCCCGAGCGGCCCGCCCGGCCCCGCTGCATCGTCATGGGTCCGGTCTCCGACTCCACGGCCGCGATCGCTGAAACCTTCGACGTCGGCGTCCGCAGCGTCGATGTCGCCGCGGATGCGTCCGTCTCCGCCGCGCTGACTGCCGGCGCGGCCGCGGCCGACGACGAAGTGGATGCCGGTGCCGACCTGCTCATCGTCGCCGACCCGGACAGCTCGGCGGCCCCGGCCGTGCTGGTGAGTCTGCTGACCGGCGCCGAGCCGGTCGCTCTGCTCCCCCGCGGTGCGGCCGCCACCGACACCGCGGCCTGGATCTCGCGGGCGGAGTATTTGCGCGACGCGCGCCGCCGCGTCGCGCAGTTGCGCGGCCGGCCGGACGAGCTGCTCGCCGAACTCGATCACCCGCCGTTGGCCGCGACGACTGCCTTCCTGCTGCGCGCCGCCGGCCGCCGGACGCCGATCATCCTGGACGGCAGCGCCGCGGCGGCCGCCGCGCTGCTCGGCTACGAGACGCAGTCACGGACCGGACGCTGGTGGCGCCTGGCCGACACCTCGTCCGACCCGGTGCACGTCCGGGTGGCGGAGGAACTGGTCCAACGACCGCTGCTCGATCTCGGCACGTCGAGCGGCGACGGCACCGCGGGCCTGCTCGCGCTGGCCGTGTTGCGTGCCGCAGTACATCTGGGAGTGCCGCATGAGTGAGCCGACAAAATCGAGCGACGCCATGGACGCGGTCACGTGGCCGGTGCGCGTCGCCGCGGCGTGGACCTGGCGGCTGCTCGTCATCGGCCTCGGGCTCTACGTGCTGTGGCAGGGCTTCCTGAAGATCGAGCTGGTGGCGTTCTCCTTCATCATCGCGATGTTCTTCACCGCGGTGCTGCATCCGCTCGAGGTTGTGTTCCGCAAGCTCCCCGGCTCGCGATCGTTATCGTCTCTGCTGGCGCTGCTCGTCGGGATCGCCGTGCTCACCGGCATCACGTGGTTCGTCGTGTGGCAGATCAGCAGCCACTCGTCGCAACTCGCCGATCAGGTCAACAACTTCGTCACCCGGACCCGCGACTGGCTGCGCACCGGCCCGCTGCATCTGAAGTCGTCCGACCTCAACAAGATCGCCGACAACATCACCAAGGCGGTCAAGGACAATCAGGGTCAGCTCATCAGCGGTGCGATCCAGACGGTGCGCACCGTCGTGGAAGCGCTGGGTGCGATCCTGCTGATCCTGCTCTCGACGTTCTTCCTGCTCCGCGACGGCGAGCAGATCTGGAACTGGACCGTGCGGCTGTTTCCCAAGCAGGCGCACCCGAAGGTGGACATCGCGGGGCGGGCCGGCTGGAAGACGCTCGGCGGCTACATCCGCGGCCAGGTGATCATCGCGCTGTTCCACGGCCTCTCGGTGATGATCGTCCTGTTCGTGCTGCGGGTGCCGCTCGCCGCGGCGCTCGCCGTGCTGATCTTCTTGGGCTCGTTCATCCCGCTGCTCGGTCTCACCGTGGCGGGCGCGCTGTGCGTTGCGGTCGCGCTGCTCGAACACGGCGTCGGCGCAGGCATCGCGGTCGGTATCGCCATCGTCGTGCTCTTCCAGCTCGAGGCCCACCTGCTGCAGCCGTTGATCATGAGCCGCAGCGTGGAGGTGCACCCGCTTGCGATCGCACTGTCCGTCCTCTCCGGGACGCTTGTGGCCGGCATTGTCGGGGCGCTGCTCGCGGTGCCGCTCGTCGCGTTTCTCAACTCGACGGTCCATGCGCTGCGCGCCAGCCCGGACCCCCCCACCGACGACTCGGGATTGCCCGTCGAGCGGATCGACTCACCGGGCGGCGGGCCGCTCGACCGGGCCGATCCGGCAGATAGTTCGGACGGCATTCCGCCGTCCGGCACCGTCGCCGTCGACAGGGAGCGCAACACCCCCCCGGAGCGGGGTTCCTAGCGCACGTGTGACTCGACGAACGGTGGCCGAACCACCCGCACTGCACTGCGCCGGCCGCGCACGTCGAGCGTGAGTTCGTCACCGTCCTCGATCCCGGCGTCAGCCGAGACGAGCGCCAGCCCGATGCCGACCCGACGTGTCGGCGAGAACGTCCCGCTCGTCACTTCGCCGACGACGTCACCGTCGGACGACAGCACCGGCATGTGGGCGCGCGGGATGCCGCGGTCGAGGGCCTCGAGTCCGCGCAGCACCCGGGCCGGGCCGGCCGCCTTCTCGGCCACAAGGGCGTCCCGTCCCCAGAACGCTTCCTTCTTCCAGCCGACGGCCCACCCCGACCGCGCCTGGAGGGGCGAGATGTCGAGCGACAGGTCCTGCCCGTGCAGGGGATAGCCCATCTCGGTCCGGAGAGTGTCGCGGGCACCCAGTCCCGCGGGCATGCCGCCGAACTCCCGCACAACCTCGACCAGCGCGTCCCACAGCACGGACACGTCGTCCCAGTTCGGGATCAGTTCGTAGCCGTGCTCCCCGGTGTAGCCGGTGCGGCAGATCCGCACGGCGTGCCCGTCCCACGACGCGTCGGCGTAGGCCATGTAGTCCTGCGCCGAGGGCAGCCCGAGCCGGTCGAGTACCTCGGCCGAGCGCGGGCCCTGCACGGCGAGCACACCGAAGTTGCGGTGCTGAGCGACCACGTCGATGCCGTCCGGCGCCGCGGCGGCCAGGCGCTTCACGACCTCGCCGGTGTTCGCCGCGTTGGGCACCAGGAAGACTTCGTCGTCGTCGATCAGATAGGCGATCAGGTCGTCGACCACGCCGCCCGACTCGTCGCAGCACAACGTGTACTGGGCCTGGCCCGACGCGATGCGCCTGAGGTCGTTGGACAGGCACGCGTTCACGAACTCGCGCGCGCCCGGCCCCCGCACGGTCGCCTTGCCGAGGTGCGAGACGTCGAAGATCCCGACAGCGTCGCGCACCGCCGCGTGCTCCTTCAGCACCCCGCCGCCGCTCGCGGTGTACTCGATCGGCATCTCCCAACCACCGAAGTCGGCGAGCTTCGCACCGAGGTCGACGTGCCGGTCGTAGAGCGGCGAGCGCAGCAAATTGCCCATGGCCGCAAACTTACCGACCCGATCTTCCCGACTCTGCCCCTCCCAGGGTCGTTGCGTGGCTTCGGCAGTGAGCCTGAGAGGGTCAAATTCGGGCACCCTACGATTCCGAGCATGCCGTCCGTCACCGTCAAGGCCCCAACTGCTCCGATCCGCGCCGATGCCGTCGTGGTCGGTGTCCGCAAGACCAACGACGGGCCGCAACTGGTCAGCGGCGCCGAACCGGTCGACACCGCCCTGGGCGGGCGGCTCGTCGAAGCCCTGCGCACGCTCGGGGCGACCGGTCGTCCGGACGAGGTGCTCAAGGTGCCGACGCTGGGGCTCGCCGACTTCCCGCTCGTGGTCGGCACCGGCCTCGGCGAGGACGCGACGTCGGCCGAGGCCGCGCGTCGGGCGGCCGGCGCTGCTCTGCGTGCGCTCACCGGACAGCGACGCGTGCACCTCGCGATCGACGCCGCCGCCGGAGCGCTGGCCGAAGGCGCCCTGCTCGGCGCGTACGCCTTCACGTCCTACAAGTCCTCGCCGACCGAGCCGGCGCTCCGCACCATCACCATCGCCGGACCCACCTCGAGCCGCGCTGACGTGCGGCGCGCCACGATCGTGGCCGACGCGGTGTCGCTCACCCGCGATCTCGTCAACACCCCGCCCAACGACCTCTATCCCGAGACGTTCGCGGCCCGGGCGGCCGAACTGGCCAAGGAGCGCGGACTCACGGTCGAGGTCCTCGACGAGCGCGCGCTCAAGCGCGGCAAGTTCGGCGGCATCCTCGCCGTCGGCGCCGGGAGCGTGCGTTCGCCGCGCCTCGTGCGCATCAGCTACCGCCCGGCCAAGCCGAAGGCCCACCTCGCGCTGGTCGGCAAGGGCATCACGTTCGACTCGGGCGGCATCAATCTCAAGACCGCGAACCTGACCTGGATGAAGTCCGACATGTTCGGGGCCGCGGCGGTGATCGCGAGCGCGCTCGCCATTGCCGCCCTCAAGCTGCCCGTGTCGGTGACCGTCACCGTGCCGATGGCTGAGAACATGCCGTCCGGTACGTCCTACCGACCCTCGGACATCCTGCGCATGTACGACGGCAGCACGGTCGAGGTCGGCGACACCGACGCCGAGGGTCGCCTGGTGCTCGCCGACGCCATCACCCGCGCCGTCGAGGACGAGCCCGACTACCTCATGGAGTTGTCGACGCTGACCGGCGCGCAACTCGTGGCGCTCGGCCCGCGCCTGATCGGCGTCATGGGCGAGGAGAGGTGGCGCCGCGAGGTGGTGGCCGCCGCCGACACTGCCGGTGAAGGCGCTTGGGGGATGCCGCTGCCCGCAGAACTGCGGGCCGGGCTGGATTCACCCGTCGCCGACCTGGTGAACGTCCCGTCCGATCGCTGGGGCGGCATGCTCGTCGCCGGCCGGTTCCTCGGCGAGTTCGTCCCGGACGGCCTGCCCTGGGCCCACCTCGACATCGCCGGCCCGGCGTTCAACCAGGGCGGTGCGCGCGACTACACGCCGAAGGGCGGCACGGGCGCCGGCGTGCGCACGATCATTGCGGCCGCGGAGCGGCTTTCCGCCGGGTGAGCTCGACGGCGGCCTCCGCGGCGACCTCGGCGGCCCGAGCCGCTCGCTCCCAGCGCAGGTGCAGGCTGTGATAGGCGCGGGCCCGGATGCGCTCGGCGTGGACGGCGGCCCACGCACAGAGGATGGCGAGCGGCAACTCACCGCACAGCGCCAGGATGATCGCCACGAGGATCTCGCTGTCGCCGCCCGAACTCGTGAACACGTCGAACCAGGCATCCACGAGCAGCATCATCGATGCCACGGCCGCGATCGCGGCGGTAGCGGCGAGCCGGCGTATCGCGCAGAACGCAAACGCGGCGAGCACCGACCACATCGCGCAGTCGTAGCCGAGCCAGGCGAGGTCGTAGTGCTCGGCCCGAACCTTCGCCGGCAGCGTGAACCCGAGATAGACGATCCAGCCCAGGAACCCGAGCAGGCTCGCGACGGCGAACGGCGCGATCCAGCGCGGCAACGGCCGACGATCGTCGCGCTGGCCGTGCGCCGCCGCCGGCCCGGCGTGGACGGGAGTCCCGGACGGCGACTCGTCGGGCGGCCTCGGCCGGGGGAAGGGCAACGGGCGGCGCGGCTCGGGGCCCGCGCGAACTCGGTCGGCTTGCTGGGTCATGACGGCTGACCGCCGCGGCCGGACGGACCGATCTCGTCGACGTCCTTGCGGCGGGCATTCCACTCGCGCATGCGCTGGGGATACCCGATTTGGCCGACGTCATAGAGCGGGATCGCGTGCCTTTTCGCGAACGATGCGGCGCCGTCCGGACCGTCGACGCGCCGGCGCGTCCACTCGCCGGTGGCGGCGACCAGCACGACGGTGGTGTCGGTGACTGTGGTGCGCGGCTCGAGGAACGCCTCGACGCCGGGGCGGGTGCGGAGGAAGTCCTTGAGGTGGTCGAGGTCGGCCGAGGACGCCGTGCGCAGCGTGCCCGCCTTGCCCTTGCGCCGTCTCAACAGACCCACGTGCACCCCAGGTGTTCCGGCTCCGACTCGGATCATCATTGCATCGCCAGCCCAGAATCCGTCGAGAACGCCAACTTCGCGCTCCGGGTACCGACCATGTGCACGCCGTTGTTCAGACAGTGCCAAGATGGATTCGAACCTTCGACGGAGCAGGAGCACCAGTGGCCGACAACCAGTCCGACCTCGTCATCCTCGGTGGCGGTAGCGGCGGGTATGCCGCTGCGCTGCGCGCCGCAGAGTTGGGCAAATCGGTCGTGTTGATCGAGAAGGACAAGGTCGGCGGCACCTGCCTGCACCGAGGCTGCATCCCGACGAAGGCGCTGCTGCACGCCGGTGAGGTCGCCGACGCCGCCCGCGAAAGCGCGACGTTCGGCGTGAACGCCACGTTCGAGGGCATCGACATGGGCGGTGTCCACAAGTACAAGGACGGCGTCGTCAACAAGAACCACAAGGGCCTCGTCGGGTTGATCACGAGCCGCGGGATCGCGATCGTCGAGGGCGAGGGCAAGCTGGTCGGCCCGAAGACCGTGCAGGTCGGCGACGACACGTACACCGGCACGAACCTCGTGCTCGCCACCGGCTCGTACTCGCGCACCCTGCCCGGCCTCGAGATCGACGGGCAGCGCGTCATCGCCAGCGAGCACGCGCTGCGGCTCGACCACGTGCCGGACTCCGCCATCGTTCTCGGCGGCGGCGTCATCGGCTGCGAGTTCGCCTCGGCCTGGACGTCGTTCGGCGCGAAGGTCACGATCGTCGAGGCCCTGCCCCATCTCGTCCCCCTGGAGGACGAGGCCAACTCGAAGCTGCTCGAGCGCGCCTTCCGCCGCCGCAAGATCGACTTCAAGGTCGGGGTGCGGTTTGAGAAGGCCGAGCCCACCGACGCCGGCGTGAAGGTGCACCTCGAGGGCGGAGACACGCTGGAGGCCGAGCTCCTGCTGGTGGCCGTGGGCCGCGGTCCGACGTCGGCCGACCTCGGTTACGAGGAGCAGGGCATCCGGATCGAGCGCGGTTTCGTGGTCACCGACGAGTACCTGCGCACCGGGGTCGACGGCGTCTACGCCGTCGGCGACCTGATCTCCATCGACGGCGGCCCGCACCTGCAGCTCGCCCACGTCGGCTTCGCCGAGGGAATCCTGGTCGCCGAACACATCGCCGGGCTGTCCGTCGTCCCGATCGACTACGCGGGCGTCCCACGCATCACCTACACCCAGCCCGAGGTCGCGTCGGTCGGCTACACCGAGGCCCAGGCCGCGGAGAAGTACGGCGCGGACGCGATCAAGACCGTCACCTACGACCTGTCCGGCAACGGCCGCAGCGCGATCCTCAACACCAAGGGCGCCGTGAAGCTCGTCGCGCAGAAGGACGGCCCGGTGCTCGGCGTGCACATCGTCGGCGATCGCGTCGGCGAGCTCATCGCCGAGGCGCAGCTGATCTATAACTGGGAGGCGCTGCCGAGCGAGGTCGCCCAGCTGATTCACCCGCACCCCACGCAGTCCGAGGCGATCGGTGAGGCCCATCTGCTCCTCGCGGGTAAGCCTCTGCACGTTCACGACTGACCTATCCGCCACGCCATTCTCGCTGTTCTCTCTCGAAGGAGCTCCTGGACCCATGCCGACGTCCGTGACCATGCCGCGCCTCGGAGAGAGCGTCACCGAGGGAACCGTGACCCGATGGCTCAAGAGCGAGGGCG
>JAOPVG010000154.1 GCA_025966255.1 Jatrophihabitans sp. | reverse complement strand
CCGAGCCGGAGAGCAGGGCCTCGGTGTCGGCGTGGCGGAGTGCTTCGATGACGTCGTCGAGCGCGCCGTCCAGCACCTGATCGAGGTTGTAGGCCTTGAAGCCCACCCGGTGGTCGCTGATCCGGTTCTCGGGGTAGTTGTAGGTGCGGACGCGCTCGGAGCGGTCGACGGTGCGCACCTGGGAGCGGCGGGCGTCCGAGGCCGCGGAGTCGGCGGCGTCCTGTGCGGCGGCGAGCAGCCGGGCGCGCAGGACCCGCATGCCCGCCTCGCGGTTCTGCAGCTGGCTCTTCTCGTTCTGCATGCTGACGACGGTGCCGGTGGGTACGTGCGTGATGCGCACGGCGGAGTCGGTGGTGTTCACGCTCTGCCCGCCCGGGCCGGAGGAGCGGTAGACGTCGATGCGAAGGTCGTTCGGGTCGATGGCGACCTCGACCTCGTCGGCCTCAGGAAGGACGACGACGCCGGCAGCCGACGTGTGGATACGGCCCTGCGACTCGGTGGCCGGCACGCGCGGCACCCGGTGCACCCCGCCCTCGTACTTCAGGTGCGACCAGACGCCGTGGTCGGCCTTGCGGGCACGGACGGCGACGGTAACCGACTTCTTGCCGCCGAGGTCGGTGGGCTCGTCGTCGAGCACCTCGGTCTGCCAGCCCTGCCGTTCGGCGTAGCGCAGGTACATCCGGAGCAGGTCGCCGGCGAACAGGGCGGATTCCTCGCCGCCCTCCCCCGCCTTGACCTCGAGGATCACGTCGCGGATGTCGTCGGGGTCCTTGGGCAGCAGCAGGTGGCGCAGCTGGGCCTCGAGCTCGGCGATCCGAAGAACGAGCGCGTCGGCCTCGGCGGCGAAGGACGAGTCCTCCGCACCCAGCTCGCGGGCGGCCCCGAGGTTGTCGCGGGCGTCGTCCAACTCCCCCGCAGCGGTGACGATCGGAGCGAGCTCGGCGAAGCGCCGGCCCAGGGTGCGGGCCCGACCGGTGTCGTTGTGGACGGCGGGGTCCGAGAGTGCCTTTTCGACGTCGGCGTACTCAGCCAACAGTTCAGGCAGCCGGCCGCCGGCGACATTGCCAGCGCCTGCATTCTTGCCGTCACTCATAAGGTCTCACCCCGCTTCCGAACTCGGCCACGAACGGTCTTAAAACGACGGCGCCTGCCCCTCCCTTGCGGGAGCGGGCAGGCGTCGTGATTACAGCTAGGAGGTGCGGGTGCGCTTGCCGTAGCGCTTCTCGAACTTGTCGATGCGCCCACCGACGTCCATGATCTTCTGCTTGCCCGTGTAGAACGGGTGGCAGGCCGAGCAGACGTCGGCGTGCATGGTGCCCGTGGTCGCAGTGCTGCGTGTGGTGAACGAGTTCCCGCAGGAGCAGGTCACCTGGGTGACCACGTACTCCGGGTGGATGCCTTCTCTCACTTCTGGTTCCCTTCTGCTGGCCGCCGGGTCGCCCGTGGGACGTGAACCGGAGCCGGGTGGTTAGGTCGGCACCAGAGGCACCGATCGTCCAGTCTGCCAGCACGTGTGCCGCAAGACCAAAACAGTGGGGGAACGCCCCCCAGGGGTGCCGTATTCCGCTATTTCACCGAGCCGGCCATGACGCCCTCGACGAAGAAGCGCTGGAAGAACATGAACACCGCCAGCGGCACGATCAGGGACAGGAACGCGCCCGGAGCGAGGACGTCGATGCTGCTGCCGAACTGGCGGGTCTGGCTGGCCAGCGCCACCGTCAGCGGCTGGCTGGACGAGTCGGTGAAGATCAGGGCGACGAGCAGGTCGTTCCACACCCACAGGAACTGGAAGATGGCCAGTGAAGCGATCGCCGGCAGCCCGAGGGGCAGGACGATGCGGAAGAAGATCCGGCCCTCGGTGGCGCCGTCCATCCGGGCGGCCTCCATCAGGTCGCGCGGGATGCCGGAGAAGTAGTTGCGCAACAAGAAGATGGCGAACGGCAGCCCGAAGGCCACGTGGAAGATCACCACCGACAGGATCGAGCCGGAGATACCCAGCGCCGAGTAGAGCTTGACGACCGGGATGAGCGCGATCTGGATCGGGACGACCAGCAGGCCGATGACGACGAGGAACAGCGCATCGCGGCCGGGGAATTCCAACCAGGCGAACGCGTATCCGGCCGCGGCGCCGATGAGCACGACCAGGATCGTGGCCGGGACGGTGATCTCGACGGTGTTCCAGAACGATCCCGTGATCGCGGACGTCTTCAACAGCGCCGAGTAGTTCGAGAAGGTGAGTTGGGCGGGGTGGGTGATCGCATCCCACCAGCCGCCGTTCGCGTACTGGGCGGGGTCGCGCAACGACTCGATCAGTAGACCGAACGTCGGGATCAGCCACACGAGCGCGACCACGATGAGGAAGATGCGCAGCGCGCCCCCACCGGTGCGCGCGGCGATGCGCGCCGCCCAGCCGCGGTTGATGCTGCCGGTGACGATGTCGGTCGACGCGGCGGCAGTCATCGCTGCTCTCTCCTGAACCGTCGGATGTTCAACGCCATGAAGGGCACGACGACGAGCACCAGCACCACGCCGATAGCACTGGCTATGCCGTACCTCTGTTGGCCGTAGGCATTGAACAGTTGGGTGGCCAGCACATCGGCGTACTTGCCGTTCGCGCCGGCGCCCGAGGAGATCACGAAGACTATGTCGAAGATCTTGAGCACGTTGATGACCAAAGTGACAAAGACGACCAGCAGCACCGGTGCCAGCAACGGCGCAGTGACCCGGCGGAAGACCTGCCATTCCGTCGCGCCGTCGATGCGGGCCGCCTCGAGCGCGTCACGAGGGATGGCGGCCATCCCCGCAGCAAGCAGCACCATTGCGAAGCCGGCGTAGACCCACAGATAGGCAATCATGATCGACGGCGTGATGAGGTTGGGGCCGAGCCAGGACAGCCCGTTGAACGGCGGGGCGAAGTTGCTCGCCGGGAGTTTCACCTGATAGGTCGCGGACGTCAGCCCTGGGAACGAGAAGTCGCCCTTCGCGTCGGCCGTCGTGCTCGCCACGACCTTGCCGTCCTGGAGCGCCTGGACATGGACGCCCTTGAGGCCCAGCTCGCCCGGGTCGACCTTTCCGACCGTACCGCCACCACCACGCCGGAAGTCGTTCCACACGACTCCGTTGAGTCCGGGTCCGGTGCTCGGCGGCTGCGCGGACACCAATCCCTTCGGCGGGCTGGTGAGGCTGAGCCCCACCATCGGGATCAGCACCGGCGTGCCGGGTGAGTAGGCCTTCGTGGTCGTGTATCCGGAACTCGCCGAACCAGTGAAAGAGCCGCCGGTCCGGATGTGGGTCTCCGGATACAGGCTGGGGCTGGAGAACGTATCGCGGATCCCGACGGTGACCGCGTTGGCCAACCCGCGACTCGGCTGGTCGCTGTAGATCAGCTCGAAGGTGACGCCGGACGCGAGGAAGGAGATCGCCATCGGCATGAACAGCACCAGCTTGAACGCCGAGGACCACCGGATCCGCTCGGACAGCACGGCGAAGATCAGACCCACGATGGTGATCACCGTTGGCGCCACCAGGATCCAGATGATGTTGTTCTTCACTGCCCGGAAGGTGGACGGATCGGTGAACACCGAGCCGTAGTTGCGCAGCCCGACGAAGCCGCCGGTGGTGCCCGCGGGTCCGTCGTCGAACAAGCTGCGGACGGCGCTGTAGACCAGCGGGTACAGCACGATCACCGCGAGCAGGATCAAGGCCGGCCCGAGGAAGATTATCGAGAGCCAGCGGGCCTGACCGAGTTCCCGCGGCGGCTTACCGGCCCGCCCGTCCGAACCCGTCGTCGGCGCATCGGCAACCAGCACGGCGGAACCGACCGCCGGACCATCGGCGATCGGTTCCCCCGGCTGCTGTGTCACCTGACTCCTAGGTCGTCCGACTAGCGGTGCAGAAGGCGAGCCGTGCTACCAGCCCTTCGCCGCCTTCGCGTGAGCCTCGAGAGCCTTCTGCGCCGCGGCGACGTTGCCGTTGCCCAGGAAGGTCTGCAGATCCGCCCACTCACCCTTGTTGGGGGTGCCACCGAACTCGGCCGGCGCCTGGTCGGACATGTCGAAGCGGAAGTTGTCGCCAACGCTGACGATCTGCTTGCCCAACTCACCGGACGTCGCGTCGTTGTAGTCCGACGTCGCCAGGTTCTTGTTCGCCGACAGGAATCCGCTGCCCGGGCTGCCCACGATCGCCTTCGCGGCTTCAGCGGACGCGAGGTAGGCCAGGAAGGGCTGCACGGCGGCATTCTTGGTGAACCCGACCGCGAAGTCGCCACCACCGACGAGCGCCGGCTTGGAGCCGTCGACCGACGGGAACGGGAAGAATTTCGCGTCGGTACCGACCTTCGCCGGCAACTTGTCGCCGGTGATGGTCGTGGCCACGAAGCTGCCCTCGAACACCACGGCCGACTTCGCGCTGGCCTTGAACGTGTTGTCCACCGACGCCGGGAACGGCGTCTTCAACGCATTGGCCGGGCTGCCGATCAGCGCCTGGTTGGACCAGAGTTCCTTGAGCGTGGTCAACGCCTTGGTGACGGACGCATCGGTCCACGGGATCTGGTGGTGCGTGAGCTTGTCGTAACTGGCCAGGCCCGCGGTGCGGATGTAGACGTTCTCGAACCAGTCGGTGAGCGTCCAGCCGTCGCCGCCACCGATGGAGACCGGAACCTGAACCCCGGCATCACTGAGGGTCTTGGCCGACTTCAGGAAATCCGCCCACGTTGCCGGCGGGTTCGTAATGCCCGCATCAGTGAACGGCTTGGTGGCATACCAGACAGTCGACTTGTTCGACGCGTCGAATGGAACGCCGTACACGTTGCCGCCGACCGTGGCCAGCTGGGTCCAGACCGAGGCGTAGTTCGCGGCTACGCCGGCCTTGGCATCGGAGCCCAGCGGCTGCAGCTTGTTGGCCTTCGCGTACTGCGAGATCGCGCCGGGCAGCGCGAGCATCGCGACGTCGGGCGGCGTGCCGCCGTTCACCTTCGTGCCCAACACCGTCGCCTCGTCACCTCCGGCCGCGGGCGTGTACGTGCCCGTCGCGCCCGTCGCCTTCTTGAACCCGTCGAGCACGGCCTGGAAGGCCTTCTGCTCGGCGCCGGTCCACTGGCCGAGGACGGTGAACGTCTTGCCGCTCAGGTTGACCTTCGGTGCCGACGAGCCGCTTGTCTTCGTGCTGCCGCCGGACGACTTGCTCGACGAGCATGCGGCGAGCGCGCCGACCGCCAATGTGGCGGCACACAGCACCGCAAGTGCCTTCTTGGTTGTTTGCACGTCTGCTCCCTTGCTTCGGTCTATGCGTCCCACACGGCTGAGCCGGTGGTGGCGTCGAAGAGATGTATCTGCTCGGTGGCGACCGTGATCTGCACGGGGTCACCAACCTTGACTTGACTGCGTGGACTGAAGCGGGCCACTACGACCGCTCGCTCGTCCGCGATCGCTACGCCGCCCTCTCCGGTTTCTTCGGCCAGCTCGGCGATGTCCTCGTGTCCGGACGCCTGTGGCAGGTCCATCGACAGATGCACCATGAGGTCCGACCCGAGCGGCTCGACCAGTTCGGCCCGGGCCGGCAGCGTGCGCCCGGGCTGGCGGCCCGCGATCGACGCGTCCTCGATGTCCTCCGGACGGATGCCGACGACGATCGGCTTGTCGACGTAGCCGGCCAGGGCCGGCCGGGCGACCGGCACCGACGGCGGCAGCACGAGCGTCTCGGCGCCCATCTCCAGCGTGTACTGGTCGTTGTCGTCACGGAGCACGGTGGCCGAGAGGAAGTTCATCGCCGGCGAGCCGATGAAGCCCGCCACGAACAGATTCGTCGGACGGTCGTAGAGCTCCTGAGGAGGCGCGATCTGCTGCAGCACACCCTTGCGGATCACGGCGACCCGGTGACCGAGGGTCATCGCCTCGACCTGGTCGTGCGTGACGTAGACGGTCGTCACCCCGAGGTCGCGCTGCAGCTTGCCGATCTCGGCCCGCATCTGCACCCGCAGCTTGGCATCGAGGTTCGACAGCGGCTCGTCCATCAGGAAGGCCTGCGGCTGACGCACGATCGCGCGGCCCATGGCCACCCGCTGGCGCTGCCCGCCGGAAAGGTTGCGGGGCTTGCGATCGAGGTACTCGCTGAGGCCGAGGGTCCTCGCGGCGTCCTCGACGCGCCTGCGCACTTCGGCCTTGGGCATCTTGCGCAGTTGCAAGCCGAAGCCGATGTTGTCGCGCACGGTCAGGTGGGGGTAGAGCGCATAGGACTGGAAGACCATCGCGACGTCGCGGTCCCGTGGCGGCACGTTGTTGACGAGCTTGTCACCGATGCGCACGTCGCCCTCGGTGATCGTCTCGAGCCCGGCGACCATGCGTAGCGCAGCGGTCTTCCCGCAGCCTGACGGCCCGACGAAGACGAGGAATTCGCCGTCCTCGACCTCGATGTTGAGGTCAGCGACCGCACGGGTGCCGTCCTCGTAGACCTTGCCGACGTGCGAGAGCGCGATCCGAGCCATGCACGTCCTTCCGCAGGGCCGTGGGCGGCACAGCCGTCCCCCGATTTGCTCGCCAAACCTAACGGTGTGCGGAAGCGCTTGCGGGCGGTCGTTACGAACTCGTTACCCCTTGGTCAACGCTGGACGGCGCCTTGGTCAACGCTGGACGGCGCCTTGGCCAGCCCGGAGACGGAACGGTCAGGCCGTAAAACTCGAGCGAGTACTGAATGACCGTCGGATGCATGCCGTGAAAGTGTGTATTGCCACGATGCGACGAGAACCGTAGCGTCCGAAACTGCAGTCGATTAACGGCGTACGGCGTCCGGAAGACTCGGCCGGCCCCGATCGCTCGATCTAGGGAGACTCGCCGGTGTCCATAGACGACAGCCAGACAGGTTCGGCACTCGCGCGTCGGTCGCGTCGTCGCAGCACCCGCCGTGCCACCGTCGCCATCGCGGCCGCGCTCCTGGCCGCCACAACGCTGAGCGCGTGCGGTAGCAGTGGCAGCGGTGGCCGCGTCACCCTGAACTTCTACAGCTTCCCGGACAACTCGGGAGCCATCCAGCAGGCCGTCGACAAATGCGCGACGAGCCAATATCGGATCTCCTACCAAAAGCTGCCGAACGGCGCTGACGGCCAGCGGCAGCAGTTGGTCCGCCGCCTCGCCGCGAAGGACAGCGCGCTCGACATCCTCGGGCTGGACGTGACGTGGGAGGCCGAGTTCGCCGAAGCCAAGTGGATCCAGCCCTGGACGGGCGACAACAAGGCCGAAGCCACCAACGGCACGCTGGCGGGGCCGCTCGCGACGGCGACCTGGAAGAACCAGCTCTACGCCGTCCCGTACAACAGCAACACCCAACTGCTCTGGTACCGCTCCGACCTCGTACCGACGCCGCCCAAGACGTGGGACGAGATGATCGACATGGCGATCAAGCTGGCGAAGGAAGGCAAGCCGCACCTCATTGAGATCCAGGGCGCGCAGTACGAGGGCGCGGTCGTATGGTTCAACACCCTCGTGTCGAGCGCGGGCGGCAGCATCCTGAACAAGGACGCGACCGGTCCGTCGATGGGTGCGCCGGCGAAGAAGGCGCTGCAGATCATGAAGCGCCTCGCGAGTTCGCCGGCCGCCGACCCGTCATTGTCGGTGCAGATGGAGGACGCGAACCGGCTGGCGATGGAGTCCGGACAAGCGGCGTTCGAGATCAACTATCCCTTCGTGTACGCGTCGATGAAGGCCGACCAGCCCAAGCTGTTCAAGAACTTCAAGTACACGCAGTACCCGCGGGTGAGCGCCAACGAACCCAGCCACGTGACGATCGGTGGCATCGACCTGGCCATCAGCAGTTACACGCCGCACTCGGCCATGGCGTTCAAGGCGGCGCTGTGCCTGCGCAATCGCGAGAACCAGTTGGTCGCGGCCACGAAGGGCGGACTGCCACCGACGATCGCGAGCCTGTACCAAGATCCGCGGCTGTTCAAGGACTATCCGTTCCACGCCGAGATCCTCACCGCCCTGCAGAAAGCCAGCGTGCGGCCGAAGACGCCGGCCTACCAGAACGTGTCGATCGTCGTCTCGCACGCCGTGTCGCCACCGAGCAGCATCAATCCGGACAGCACGGAGAAGACGATCAGTAGTCAGATCAAGGACGCACTCGCCTCGAAGGGATTGATCCCATGAGCGATCTGAGCGCAGCGAGCGGCCCGGAGGTGAAGCGATGACCGTCACCGTTGACAAGGACACCGCCGCCGGCGGAGCGAAAGCCCCGTCCAAGAAGCACAGGCGGGTACCTCTGTCCGAGGGCGCGAAGGCGGAACGCCGACTCGGCTGGATGCTGTGCGCGCCGGCCGTGATCGTGATGATCGCGGTGACCGCCTATCCGATCGCCTACGCGGTGTACCTGTCCCTGGAGCGCTACGACCTGCGCTTCCCGGACCAGCACAAGTTCATCGGCTTCGACAACTACCAGGCCGTGCTCTCCTCGCCGTTCTGGTGGGAGTCACTGGCCCGGACGGCCGTCATCACCCTCGTCTCCGTGGCAGTCGAACTCGTCCTCGGCATGATGCTGGCGATCCTGATGCACCGCACCCTCTTCGGCCGCGGGACCGTGCGCACCGCGATTCTCATCCCGTACGGCATCGTCACCGTCGTCGCCGCGTTCAGTTGGCAGTACGCCTGGACGCCGGGTACCGGCTATCTGGTGAAATGGCTCGGTGCCGGCGCTCCGCTGACCCACCAGTACCAGGCTCTCGCGGTCATCACGCTGGCCGAGGTGTGGAAGACGACCCCGTTCATGGCGCTGCTGCTGATGGCCGGCCTCGCGCTCGTGCCCGAGGATCTACAGAAGGCCGCCAAGATGGACGGGGCGAGCGCGTGGCAGCGGTTCGTCAGGATCACGCTGCCCCTGATGAAGCCGGCCATCCTGGTCGCGCTCTTGTTCCGGACCCTCGACGCGTTCCGGATCTTCGACAACATCTTCATTCTGACCGCGGGCGGCAACAACACCCAGTCGGTGTCGATCTTGGGTTACGACAACCTCTTCACCGCGCTCAACCTCGGCATCGGGTCGGCGATCTCAATTCTGATCTTCATATGTGTCGCGATCATCGCGGCCGTCTTCATCAGAGGCTTCGGTGCTGCGGCACCGGGCGCGGAGGGCTGAGACGTGGCAACCACGGTCAAGCAGAAGGTCGGCTGGGGCACTGGCAACACCGTCGCCGTCGTGCTCGCGATCGTCCCCGTGCTCTGGATCGTCTCGCTGTCCTTCAAGGATCCGACGACGATCACTGACGGCAAGTTCGTCCCACGCAAGTGGACGTTCGACAACTACCGCGGCATCTTCAAGACCTCGGAGTTCACCCGCGCGTTGGTCAATTCGATCGGCATCGCGATCATCGCCACGGTGATCGCAGTCGTGCTGGCATCGATGGCCGCGTATGCCGTGGCGCGACTGAAGTTCCCCGGCAAGAGTCTGTTGATCGGGATGTCGCTGCTGATCGCGATGTTCCCGGCCATCTCGCTGGTGACGCCGCTGTTCAACATCGAGCGGGCGCTCGGGCTGTTCGACACCTGGCCCGCGTTGATCATCCCCTACGTGGCGTTCGGCTTGCCCCTGGGCATTTACACGCTCTCCGCGTTCTTCCGGGAGATACCGTGGGAG
>JAOPVG010000148.1 GCA_025966255.1 Jatrophihabitans sp. | reverse complement strand
CCGGCACCGCGGCGCACTCGTTCACGCTGCTGCACGACGACGAGCGGGCGGCCTTCGCGGCGCAGGTCGACGCGTTCGGACCCTCGACCACGCTGCTCGTCGACACCTACGACATCTCCCGCGGCATCGAGCTCGCGGTCGAGGTCGCGGGGCCGTCGCTCGGCGCCATCCGCATCGACTCGGGCGACCTCGGCGTGCTGGCCAAACACGCTCGGGCCGAGCTGGACCGTCTGGGTGCCACCGGCACCCGCATCGTGCTCAGCGGCGACCTGGACGAGTACTCCATCGCCTCGCTGGCCGCGGCGCCGGTCGACGCCTACGGCGCGGGTACCGCCGTCGTCACCGGTTCCGGGGCCCCGACCGCCGGCATGGTCTACAAGCTCGTCGAGGTGGACGGCCGCCCGGTCGCCAAGCGCTCCGAGCACAAGGAGAGCCACGGCGGACGCAAGACGGCCCTGCGGGCGTACAAGCCGACCGGCACCGCGATCGAGGAGATCGTGACCTCGGAACGCGACGTGGAGCCGGGCGAGGGAGAACGGCTGCTGCAGCGCGCCTTCGTGCGCGGAGGCAGCCCGGTTCCGGCCGGCCCGACCCTCGAGCAATCCCGTGACCACCTGCGCGACGCGACCATCACCCTGCCCTGGGACGGCCTCAAGCTGTCCAAGGGTGAACCGGCCATCCCCACGCGGATCGTCCCGGCGCGCTAGGCCGGTACTGTCGGACTGATGACAACCGCGGTCGTCGTCGTCGACGTGCAGAACGACTTCTGCGAGGGCGGATCGCTGGCGGTGGCCGGTGGCGTCGAGGTGGCTCGCGGCATCACGGCCCGGCTCTCCGACGGCGGTTTCGAACACGCCGTCGCCACCCGCGATCACCACATCGACCCGGGGCCCCACTTCTCCGCGACGCCGGACTACGTCGACACCTGGCCCCAGCACTGCGTGGTCGGCACGTCCGGCGTGGCCCTGCATCCGGACTTGGAGACGACGCATCTCGACGCCGTCTTCGACAAGGGCGAGTACGCCGCGGCCTACTCCGGCTTCGAGGCGATCTCCGGTGGCACGCCTCTGGCCGACTGGTTGCGCGAACGGGGCGTCGACCGCGTCGAGATCATGGGCATCGCCACCGACCACTGCGTGCGGGCCACCGCACTGGACGCCGCCCGCCTGGGCTTCACGACCGTCGTGCGCCTCGATCTGACCGCCGGGGTGGCCCGACCGACCGTCGACGCCGCGCTGCAAGCCCTGCAGGATGCCGGCATCGAACTCATCGGCGCGCCGATCGTGCGCACCTGACCGATCCGCGGTCAATAGCAGCGCCCTCAGGCCCTTTCACCCGCACCGCCTGCGGGCTACGGTCTTCGCCATGACTCAAGGCAACCCAGGCTATGGACCACCCCCCGGACAGCAACCGGGCGGTTACGGAGCGCCACAGCCCGGCGGTTACCAACCGTCTCAGTCCGGCGGTTACGGAGGGCCGCAGCCCGGCGGTTACGGGGCGCCCCCATCCAACCCCTACGGCGGCGGCGCCGGCAGCCAATCGTTCGGCGTCGTGGGCGCAGCGATCGCCGTCGTCGGCGCGGCCCTGGTGGTCGTCGCGTTCACCGCACTGAACTGGTTCAAGGGCAACGGCAGCAGCAAGGTGTCCGACATCCACAAGGTGCTGGACGGCGCGCCGTCGAACACGGTGTCCGGACTGGCCAACGCCTACTTCAGCTGGCTGGGTTGGGTGCTGCTCGCCCTGGCCGCGATCCTCGCCATCGCCGCAAACGCGTCGTCACCGGCAAGTGGCGCGCTACGCGGGGTGGGCGTCGTCGTCGGCCTCGGCGCGGCCGTCCTCACCCTGTTCGCGATCAAGCTCAGCAGCGGCGGCCCCGACCTGACTGCCTACCTCAAGGACGGGCGGGTCGGCTTCTACGCCACCCTCGCCGGTTTCGTGCTCATCGCCGTCGGCGCCGCGATCGGGCCGCGCCGAGTCTGACGGGCGGTCAGCCGGAGACCTCGGCCGCCTCCTGCACGTCCTCGTCGGAGATACCGAGGACGAACAGGATCGTGTCCAGGTAGGGCAGGTTCACGGAGGTGTCGGCGGCGGCGCGCAGCGCCGACTTGGCGTTGAAGGCCACGCCGAGTCCGGCCGCCTCGAGCATGTCGATGTCGTTGGCGCCGTCGCCGACCGCGACGGTCTGCGACAGGGGGACGCCGAACTCGTCGGCGAAGCGCGCCAGCGCCGCCGCCTTGCCGGCCCGGTCAACGAGCGGGCCGATGACCCGTCCGGTGACCACGCCGGCGACGACCTCGAGCTGGTTGGCCGCGGCGAAGTCGAGATCCAGCTCGTCCACGAAGTGATCGGTGACGAAGGAGAAGCCGCCGCTGACCACGCCCACGTAGTAGCCGACCCGGTGCAGCGTCCGGACGAAGGTACGGGCACCGGGCGTGAGCCGAAGGGTGCCGCGCACCGCGTCCAGGTCGGCGCTGGTGAGGCCGGCCAGCAGCGCCACGCGGGTGCGCAGTGACTCGGTGAAGTCCAGCTCGCCGGCCATCGCCCGCGACGTGATCGCCGCGACCTCGGGACCGACGCCGGCGCGCTCGGCGAGCACGTCGATGGCCTCGTCCTGAATCAGCGTCGAGTCGACGTCGAGCACGACGAGCCGCTTCGCCCGCCGGCGCAGACCGGCCGGCTCCACTGCGATGTCGACTCCGGTGTCCTCGGCCGCCCGGACAAGTGCGGCCCGCAAGCGGATCGCGTCGTCGGAGCAGACAATCATTTCCAGACTCGACGCGGGCTCGGTCGACAGCTGCGCGATCGACTCGATGTTCGCGCCGACGTCAGCGATGCGCTGGGCGACGTGGCTCAGGGCACCGGGCCGCAGCGGCCGGCCGATCACGATGACGTGGCTGCGGGTGGTGCGGTCGGGTCGGCGCGGCGAACCGTGATCGGCGATCGCCACCTCGATCTCCATGCCCAGCGCGCCCGCCGCGCGGGTGACGGAGTTGCGCAGGGCACCGGTGTCGCCGCGCAGATCGAAGAGCACAGCAAGGATCAGGCGATCGCGGATCACGACCTGCTCGACGTCGCGAATGTCGACGTCGTGGGCGGCCAGGGCCGAGAAGAAGGATGCCGTGACGCCCGGACGGTCCCGTCCGGACAGCGTGGCGAGCACGGAGGTCGGCTGCATGAGGAGATGGGCTGACCGGCCGCCCGGAGACGGCCAGACGGTCAGTCAGCCGGGTCGGGATCCTTCTGGCCCTGACGGGGCCCGTCGCCGCCGACCGCATTCGACACCGACGCCGGTTGTGGGTTCGAGTGCCGACCGGCGTGCGCCTCGGCCTCGAGGCGATCGAGCAGATGTGGGTAGTGGGCCTCGAAAGCCGGGCGCTCGGAGCGGATGCGCGGGATCGAGGTGAAATTGTGCCGCGGCGGCGGGCTCGACGTCGCCCATTCGAGCGAGTTGCCGTGGCCCCACGGGTCGTCGGCGGTGACGATCTCGCCGAAGCGATAGGACTTGTACATGTTGTAGGCGAACGGCAGGAACGATGCGCCGAGCACGAACGAACCGATTGTCGAGAACGTGTTGAGGGCGGTGAAGCCGTCGCTGGGCAGGTAGTCGACGTAGCGTCGCGGCATACCCTTTGCGCCCAGCCAGTGCTGGACGAGGAACGTCATGTGGAAGCCAAGGAACGTCAGCCAGAAGTGGAACTTGCCCAACCGCTCGTCGAGGTAGCGGCCGGTGAACTTCGGGAACCAGAAGTAGATGCCCGAGTAGACCGCGAACACGATCGTGCCGAAGAGGACGTAGTGGAAGTGGGCGACTACGAAGTAGGAGTCGGCGACGTGGAAGTCGATCGGCGGGCTGGCCAGCAGTACCCCGGTGAGGCCGCCGAACAGGAACGTGACCAGGAAGCCGACGGCGAACAGCATCGGCGTTTCGAACGTGACGGCCCCGCGCCACATGGTGCCGATCCAGTTGAAGAACTTGATGCCCGTAGGCACGGCGATCAAGAACGTCATGACCGAGAAGAACGGCAGCAGCACCGCCCCGGTGGTGAACATGTGGTGCGCCCACACCGTCAGAGACAGCGCCGCGATGGACAGCGTCGCCAGCACCATGCCCTTGTAGCCGAAGAGCGGCTTGCGGCTGAAGACCGGGATGACCTCGGTGATGATGCCGAAGAACGGCAGGGCAACGATGTAGACCTCAGGGTGACCGAAGAACCAGAACAAGTGCTGCCAGAGGATGGCGCCGCCGTTGTTCGGCTCGAAGACCTGCGAGCCCAGATGCCGATCGGCGTAGAGAACCAGCAGCGCCGCGGTGAGGATCGGGAAGGCCAGCAGAATCAGCAGGCTGGTGACCAGGATGTTCCAGGTGAAAATCGGCATCCGGAACATCGTCATGCCCGGCGCGCGCAGGGTGATCACCGTGGTGACCATGTTGACGCCGCCGAGGATCGTGCCGAAGAGGACGTAGTGGAAGTGGGCGACTACGAAGTAGGAGTCGGCGACGTGGAAGTCGATCGGCGGGCTGGCCAGCAGTACCCCGGTGAGGCCGCCGAACAGGAAGGTGACCAGGAAGCCGACGGCGAACAGCATC
>JAOPVG010000133.1 GCA_025966255.1 Jatrophihabitans sp. | reverse complement strand
CCGGACGACGCCATCGAGACGTGCAGCGATGACGTGCCGCTGACGAGCGTCGGCGACGTGACGGCCGGGCCTGACCAGACGAACGCCTGACCGGTCGGCATCGTCGCGAGCTGCGCGTGCGGGACCTGGTACAGCCCGGAAAAGACGAGCGGCTGACCGCTCGTCGCCGCGCTGTCGGTGCCGGTCGTCAGCCCCGCCGTCCACACCGATGGCGTGCCTTGCATCGTGACCGTGCGCGTATCCGGCTGCGCGAGATCAACCGTCAGTTGTCGCGCTCCGGGCCACGTTGCATACCCGTGCCAGACCCCGGTCGTCTGGTCCTGCAACTGGATCGGCTTGGCGGCGGCGACCACGTTGGGCCGTCCCCGCAGGTAGTGGTCGAGCCACTGCAGCCCGTTGTCGACGGCGTCATCCTTCTTCCCGCGCAGCCCGGCCGCCTCCGGACCGCCGTGGTCGCCCGGCGCGAGCTGCAGCCGCTTCGGCGTCGTCAGCTTGGTGAAGAAGTCGACGAGCTGATGCGGGCCGAAGAGCGAATCCTCGTAGCCGTTGGCGAGCATGATCGCCGGCTGGTTGCGGTTCAGCGCGTCGATGTAGGCCATGGGGGAGCGGGAGGGCGACATGGTGTCGATCGTCGCGCCGGCGGCGGTGGGATCGGCGATGAGCCGCTGCGTCAGGGACGCGACCAGGGCGCTCGGGTGCCCGCTCGTCTTGGCGTTGCTGAGCAAGCCGCCGAGCGCGTATGCGCTTGTGGTGCCGTTCGGATGCAGCGACGCGGCCATGTCGGCCCACGTGCTCAATGCGACGACGGCTCGGATCCGCGAATCGTTCGCCGCGGCGAGTAACGACATGCCCGCGCCGTACGAGACGCCGAGCAGGCCAACGCGCTTCGGATCCGCGGGCGCGTGCGCCAGTGCCCACGTGATCACTTCGCTGACGTCGCGCTGCGTGCGCGGGCCGGCGAAGTCGATCTCGCCGCCGGAGTCAAAGAAGCCGCGCTGCGTGTACGCGAGCACGACGTAGCCGGCGGCGGCGAAGCGCATCCCCACCACGTGATACTCCGCCGCGGTGGCGCCCCAGCTCGCCGGCATCACCACCAACGGCGCCGGGCCCGTCCCCTTCGACGTGATCACCTCGGCCGCGAGCGTGACCCCGTCCGACGTTCGGATCGTTGCCCGCACGTCCGCGGCATTGTGCGGCTTCGCACCGACGCCGTCCGAACCGGATCGAACCGCGACGACGACAACGCCGGCCGCCAGCACTGCGAACGCCCCGCCGATGGCGATGCGCCACCGATGCGGGAGTGACTTCATGGTCCGCTCATGATGCCAAGACACCCAGACGGCGGGCCACCCGGATGGATGGCCCGCCGCCCGTTCGCCGGTGCGGAATCGGCTAGCTCAGCGTCAGCGCCGTGTCATCGACGAAGAACGAGGTCGCCACCGAGGAGTCCTCCGTGCCGGTCCACTTGATCGCCACCGTCTTGCCCGCGTAGCTCGAGAGGCTGACCGACCGAGCCACATACCCGGTGCCCTTGTTGATGTTCGAGAACGACTGGACCGTCGTGCCGTTCACCGTCACCGTCAACTTGTCGTACGCGGTCGACGTGCCCTCGGAGCTGCTGATGTACAGGTAGTACGTCAACGATGCCGCGCATCCGGCGGGAATCGTCACCGACTGCGAGATCGAGTCGGTGTGCGTCGTGCCGTACCCGTCCAGCCAGGCGTAGCCGACACCGGTGCGCTTATGCGCGCCGTCGGTGTTGATCACACCTGCCGTCTGCGTCCAGCTGGCCGCGCCCGACTCGAAGCCCGGGTTGAGAAGCTTCTGGCCACTGCAGCTGCCGCCACCGCCGCCACCGCTGATGGTCCAGGTGAACGTCGCACTGCCGCTGGCGTTGGTGCTGTCCGTCGCCGTCACCGTGACCGTGAAGGTGCCCGCGGCCGACGGCGTTCCCGAGATGAGTCCGGACGAGCTGATCGACAGTCCGGTTGGCAGGCCGGTCGCGGTGTAGGTCAGCGGTAGCCCACCCGAGTCGGACGCGGTGATCTGCAGGCTGGTCGCCGTGCCCACCGTGCCCGTCTTGTTGCCCGGGTTGGTAACCGTGACGGTGTTGCCGCCGCCACCGCTGCCAGCCTTGAAGGCGGCCGTGCCGTTCGGCGTGCCGAGCCCGGTCGGGCCGTCCCAGCCGGCACCGCCCTTGCAGAGCGTGGTCGGCGAGCACGTGCCGTTGGAGCCGGTCGTCACGTCGAACAGGTTCCCGGTGTGTGCGTACGGCTCCGAGGCCGGCTTGTCCGCCGCAGCCGGCGCGCCGTTGAGCGCATAGACCGACGCGATGATCGGGGCCGAGGCACTGGTTCCGCCGTAGACGGCCCAGCCCGAGCCACCGTAGGTCTGGTAGACCGCGACGCCCGTGGCCGGGTCGGCCACCGCCGAGACGTCAGAGGTCGCGCGCCTGGTGCAGGCGGAGATCCCGCTCTGCCAGGACGGCTTGGCCACGCTGCCCGAGCATCCCGACCCGGCGCCGCTCCAGACCGACTCGGTCCAGCCCCGGGTGTTGGTCGAGGTGTTCAGCGACGTGCCGCCGACGGCGACGACGCTCGCGCCGGTGGCCGGATAGATGACGCCCGCGCTGTAGCCGCTGTCACCGGTCGAGGCGGTGTAGACGACGCCGGAGGTCTTGAAATACTGCGCGTCGTAGGAGGGCTCGCTGCCGGCTTCGGCCCCGCCCCAACTCATCGACACGAACTTCGCGCCGAGGTCGGTGGCCTTTTTGACCGCCGCGAACAGGTTGTCGGACGGGTCGTTGGCCTCGATCAGCGTGATTCCGCAGTTCGGGCAGATCGCCGATGCCATGTCCAGGTCGAGCGAGATCTCGCCGGCCCACCCGGTGTCACCGACGGGCAGCGGGCTCGTCGCGCCGTTCTGGTTCAGTTTCTGGAAGCAGCCGTTCGCGGTCGTGCAGGCCGCCAGCCCGTACTGGGCGCGGTAGGCCGCAAGGTCGGACTCAGCATTGGGGTCGTCGTACGCGTCGACGATGTAGATGCGCTGGCCGCTGCCGGCACTCGACGAGGGCAGCTTGTAGGCCGACTGCAAGTTGGCCGGACCGTAGCCGCTCGGCAGGGCCTGTGGACTGGCGTCGAGCGTCGCCTTGGACGTGAAGCCCAGGTCGCTGCGGCGCTCGGCGAAGCAGGAGTAATGCTTTGCCGTCACCTTCTGACTGCAGCTGTAGACGGTCTTGACGCTCGCCGATGCATTCTGGGCCGGGGTTGCCAGCGCCTGCGTCGACAGGGCAATCGCGACCGTGGTGCCGCCTACGAGGACGGATAGCCCTCGAAGAGCAACGTTCACGGTGCCTCCTGTGTTATGGGCTCGCGGGGTCGGAGCCTGGGCGGAAGGGTAGGTCCGCGGCATTCGTCGTGGGTGCCCCGATATGTGTCAGGTTCCGGTCTGGCAGGAACGCGCCCTTTGACTACTGTCGATCCTGTGATCTCCCCCGGCGACCTCACCCACGTCGACGAACACGGCGCCGCGCGGATGGTGGACGTCTCCGGCAAGGACGTCACCGCCCGCACCGCGACCGCGAGGGCCCGCTTTGTCACTACGCCCGAGGTCATGGCGCTACTGCGTCGCGACGGCTTGCCGAAGGGTGACGCGATCGCGGTGGCCCGCATCGCCGGGATTGCCGCGGCCAAACGCACGCCCGATCTCGTCCCGCTCTGCCATCCGGTGGCGCTGCACGGCGTGACCGTCGATCTGGAGCTGCTCGAGGACGGCGTGGACATCACGGCGACGACGCGCACCGCCGATCGCACCGGCGTGGAGATGGAGGCCCTGACCTCCGTCGTCGTCGCCGGGCTGGCGCTCTACGACATGGTCAAGGCCGTTGACCGGTCGGCCCGGCTCACCGACGTCCGGCTGTTGGCCAAGGCGGGTGGCCGGTCGGGGGAATGGACGGCGAGCGAGGAGAACGCCGAGTGAAGGTCGCGGTCATCACCTGCTCCAACCGCTCGGCCAGCGGCGAGCGGCCGGACGACAGCGGCGAGTTGCTCGTGGCGCTGCTCAGTGAGGCGGGGCACGAGGTCGTCCTGCGGCGGATCGTGCCGGACCAGGTCGAGACGATCCGGGCGGCGGTCGGTGATGCGCTGATCGCTGGCGCATCGGCGGTGCTGACGACCGGCGGGACCGGGCTCACGCCGACCGATGTCACGCCCGAAGCCGTCGCGCCGATGCTCGAGAAGCTGGTGCCCGGGATCGCGGAGTCGCTGCGGCTCGCGTCCCGTGGCCAGGTGCCGACTTCGGTGCTGTCGCGTGGCGTGGCTGGGACGATCGGTGCTTCGCTAGTGGTGACGCTGCCCGGATCGCCGGGCGGGGTGCGGGATGGGATGGCGGTGCTTGCTCCGCTGCTGCAGCACGCGGTTGACCAGTTGGGCGGCGGCGACCATCAGCCGGGAGGTGGCGTATGAGTGAATTCTCGATGGAGAAGGCGGCGCGGGCCGAGGTGGCCAATGCGGTGGCGGAGACGCCGGGCAGCGACGTCGATCCGGTGTTGCGAATGGTGAGTGTCTCGTCCGGTCCCATCGAGACGAGCGTGCACGAAGCGGCGGTCGAGCATGTGCGCGCCGGTGCCCGGGTCCTGTTCTGCGGTGTCGTGCGCGAACACGATCACGGGCGCGACGTCGTCGAACTCGAGTACCAGGGCCACCCGAGCGCCGAGCAGGTGCTGACCGACGTCGCGACAGAGTTCGCCGCCGAACCCGGCGTGCTGGCGCTGGCCGTCAGTCATCGAGTCGGCGTGCTCGCCGTGGGCGACGTGGCGCTGGTCGCCGCCGTCGCGACCGCGCACCGGCAGGAAGCCTTCGACGTGTGCGGCCGGCTCGTCGACGAGGTCAAGCGGCGCCTGCCGATCTGGAAGCGGCAAATGTTCACCGACGGCACCGACGAATGGGTCAACTGCCCCTGACCGCAAGCCGTGAACGTCCTCCGCCCCACCCTGGTGTGGCGAAAGGGGTGCACGCCGTGTCGGTCGGGCCAAACGCCGAAAAGGCCCCGCCCGAGCTCATCCTCGGTGTGGGGCCTCGATCGGTCTGGGCTCAGTCCGTGGGGTCGAGCTTGTGCTCGATCTTCGACGCCACGGATGAGATCTTGTCGGCGTACTTGCCGCCAGTGGCCTTGTCGATCTGCTCAGCGGCGGCTGCGACACCCTGGGCAGCGACCTGCGCGGCCTTCTCGACGTAGGGGCCGGCCTTCTCGGCGAGTTCGCCTGCGACTTCCTTCGCCTTGTCGAGAGCCGGGCCCGCGGCTTGCACGGCCTGACCGGCCAACACGCTTGCCTTTTCGGAAATCTTGCTCGGTTCGACCATATCTGTGCCTCCGTAGGGATACGGGCTCATTCGTACTCATCAAAGCACTTTCGACATCGCGCGGCACACTAGTGACGTGACCGGACGCCGAGAGAAATCAGCCGGGCCGCCGTCGTTCCAGAGCCCCGACTCAGCCGCGAAGCCGGAAGGAAAGCCGGACGCGGAGCGCGACGAGCCGGTGCTGCCGACGGTGTCCCGGGATGAGGTGGACGTGGGCTGGGGCGACGAGCCGGGCGAGCGCGACGACGACTGGTACCGCCGCGAACGGCCCCCGCACCACGAGTGACGGAGCTGGGTCAGGCGTTCTGCTTGGCCAGCAGGTCGCGGATCTGCTCGAGCAGCTGGATGTCCTCGGCCTTCGGGTCGGGATCAGGGTCGCCCTTGGCCAGGCGGAGCGCGCGTCGCTCGGCGATCTTGTTGAGCGGCATCACGATCAGGAAGTAGATGGCGGCGGCGATGATCACGAACGAGATCACCGCGTTGATGAAGTCGCCGTAGAGGAACGTGCTCTTGTTGATCGTGAAGGTGAGCTTGCTGAAGTCCGGTTGGCCGCCGATCGCCGCGACGATCGGTGTAATGATGTCCGCCACCAGCTTGTTCACGATCGCGCCGAAGGCGGCTCCGATCACGACGGCGATCGCGAGATCGACGACATTGCCGCGCATGATGAATTCCCTGAACCCCTTGAGCATCTCTGTCCTTCGCGTCGGCGTATCCCACACCCGACGACAAGCGTCGCCAGAATCGCGATGCTAGGGCGAATCCAGCACCAGCGTGAAGATTTGAGTGGATCTGTGCCGGGCGATTTCCAGTGCGGTGGCCCGGTTGGCGGCCACGACGATCTCTGTGCCCATCCCGCTTGGCGCGACCGGATCTGTACCGCGTAGGACGGCCAGCACGAGCAGGCGCGTCGCCACCACGGTCACCCGCGCGCTGTCGGCCGGCCGGTTGGTAGGGACGTCCGATGGACGCGGCGAGGCGAGCAGTTCGACCCGATCGCCGGTACGGACGAGGTCGGCTGCATGCGCGTCGTCGAGCGCAACCGGTATCGCAACGCTGCCGGCCGCCAGCCCGGTGGTCAGGTCGGCGCCGACCAGACGACCTGACGTCACTGCCTCCCTGACCTGAACCGGCCCGGCCAGTCGCTCGCCGACCAGCCGACGCACATCAGGCACCGTGCCGCTGGGACGAAGACCGGGCGGCCATCGAGCTACGGCCAGATCCGGCCGGGCGAGCACGTGCCCGGCGGGAAGAATCCGCGCGGCCACGACCACGGCAACGGTGGGGACGGCCGGTGCCCGCGGTCGGTTGCGGGAGGCACCGAGTGCGCTACCGAGGGCCAGCAACAAGCAGATGCCGGCGGCGCACATCCGAGGCCAGCGGCCGACCCGCAGCAGCGAGCGACGAAGCGAACGAGGCATGTGGCCACCCTAGGAAGCAACGAGCTGCCAGCAGTCCCGAACGCAGGAACTGTGGACGCCCGGGCCGGCTGTGGACGACCGCAGACGGGATTGTCAGAGGGTCATGCTCAGGCGGGCGCCGCGGCCTTGCCGGACTTCGCGGCGGACGACGACGAAGACGAACCGTTCGACGAGGACGAAGACTTCGAGCTGGACGAGGGGTCCTTGGCCGACGACGATCCCTTCGCGGCCGCGTCCTTCGACCCGGAGTCCTTGGAGCCGGCGTCCTTCGACCCGGAGTCCTTGGAACCCGAGTCCTTGGAACCCGAGTCCTTCGCGGACGAGTCGCCCGATTCCTTGCTGGCCTTCGCGGCGTTCTCCGAGCGGCTGTCGGTGCGGTAGAAGCCGGAGCCCTTGAACACCACGCCTACGGCCGAGAACTTCTTGCGCACCGCGCCGCCGCAAACCGGGCACTCGCTGGCCGCGGGATCGGTGAAGGACTGGACGCGCTCGAAGTCCTCGGCACATGCCGGGTTCGTGCACACGTACTGATAGGTGGGCATGGGCGTAATCCTCCGACGTACCGATCCTGGGCCGGCGCCCGATGCGGGCTGGCACTCTAAGGCTACGACTGCTAACGGATTGCCGCGACAGCGGTATTCCCTATAGCCGCCGCCAGCCCGTCGGCGACACCACATCGGTGACCGGCAGGTCCCAAGATTCGCGGGGCAGCGTCGGCACCTGCTCCCCGTCGAAGAGCAATGCAACCCGAGGGGCGTCCGGCGCGGCGCGAGCCAGCGCCCGGTCGTACGAGCCGCCGCCGCGGCCGAGCCGCGTCCCGTCCGCCGCCACCGCGAGCGCCGGGACGAGCACCACATCCGCCGATGCGATCGCCTCCAGGCCAAGCGGCTCACCTGTCCCGTCAGGAAGCCATTCCGCCCAGTCGAGGTCGCGATCGGCCAGCGTCACCGGCACCAGCACCCGAACCCCGCGCGAGGCCAGTTCGGCCAGCAACTCGGCCGACCCTGGCTCGGTGCGCAACGCGACGTAGGCCGCGACGCAGCGCCACCCGGCCGACTCGCTCTGCGCCAGCACGACCGAACGGATGGCCCCGCGAGCCTCGTCGAGCCGCTCCGGCGAACGCTCGGCGCGGACCGCGCTCAGCTCCGCTCGCAGCCGGGCCTTCTCCGCGGTGACGTCATCGGCTTGGTGCATCCGGCAATTCTGGCCCCAGTTAGGCTCGGAGCATGCCAGGCAACCGCGTCCGCAAGGCGCTGATCCCGGCGGCCGGACGTGGCACCCGCTTCCTGCCGCTCACCAAGGCGGTGCCCAAGGAGCTCGCGCCGATCGTCACCACGCCGGCGCTCGAGCTCGTCGTCGCCGAGGCCGCCGGAAACGAGATCACCGACGTCCTGCTCGTGGTCAGCCCGGGCAAGGCCGCCATCGCCGAGTACTTCGCGCCCAGTCCCGACCTCGAAGCCGCACTCGAGGCGAAGGGCGACACCGACGGTCTCGCCGCGGTGCGGCGTCCCACGGAGCTCGCGGCGTTCGACTATGTCGAACAGAAGGATCCGCGCGGTCTCGGTCATGCGGTCGGACACGGCGAGGACTTCGCCGCCGGCGAGGCGGTCGCCGTTCTCCTGCCCGACGACCTCATCGACGATCGCGACGCGTTGCTCGGGCCGATGCTGGACGTGCACGCCGAGCACGGCGGCATCGTCCTCGGGCTGATCGACGTGCCGCGCCAGGACATCCGCAAGTACGGCTGCGTCGTCCCGGCCGAGGGCGCCGACCCGCACGGGGACGTCGTCGCGATCACTGATCTCGTCGAGAAGCCGGACCCCGACGAGGCGCCGAGCACGCTGGCCATCATCGGCCGCTACATCCTGCCACCGGAGATCTTCGAAGCGCTGCGCGGCACCACCGAGGGCAGTGGCGGCGAGATCCAGCTGACCGACGCCATGCGCGCCCTCTGCCGCGCCGGCACTCCTGTACACGGCGTCGTCTTCCGGGGCCGGCGCTACGACACCGGCGATCGCCTCGAGTACGTCAAGGCAGTGGTTCAGCTCGCCGTCCGACATCCCGACATCGGAGCGGACTTCCGGGCATGGTTGCGGGAGTATGAGCCTCAGGCCGATTGACCCGAGATCGAGGAGACGCATTCGTGGCTGACGACGATCGCCTTCGGACGGTCGACGAGCACCTGGCCACCGTGCTCGACGGCGTCGGGTCGCTCGAACCCATCGAGCTGACCCTTCTCGACGCCCAGGGTCTGCTGCTGGCCGAGGACGTCAGCGCCGACTTCCCGCTGCCGAGCTTCGACAACTCGGCGATGGACGGCTACGCAGTCCGCGCGATCGACACCCGTGACGCGAGCCGGGAGAACCCCACCCGGCTGCAGGTGGTCGGGGACATCGCGGCCGGCGCGAAGTCCCGATCAGGCATGGGCCCCGGCCTCGCGATGCGCATCATGACCGGCGCGCCCATCCCGGCCGGCGCCGACGCCGTGATCCCGATCGAGGACACCGACGGCGGCCTCGCCCGCGTCGCCATCAACCGGCCGGTCCGCAGCGGCGAATGCCTGCGCCGGACGGGCGAGGATCTGGCCGGCGGCGCCCCCGCCCTCGGCGCGGGCGCAGCGCTCGGCCCGCAGCAGCTCGCCCTGCTCGCAGCCATCGGACGCGACCGCGTGCTCGTCCGGCCCCGTCCCCGCGTGATCATCCTGTCGACGGGCAGCGAGCTGATCGAGGTCGGCCACCGCCCCGCGTTCGGCGAGGTGATCGACTCCAACTCCTACATGATTGCCGCAGCGGCGAAGGACGCCGGCGCCGACTCGCGCCGCATCGGTATCGTCGCCGACGATCACGCCAAGCTGCTCGACACCCTCGAGAACCAACTCCTTCGCGCCGACGTGCTGGTCACCAGCGGCGGCGTGAGCATGGGCGCGTACGACATTGTCAAAGAGGCGCTCACCGAACTTGGCACCGTCGAATTCATGAAGGTCGCGATGCAGCCCGGAAAGCCGCAGGGCTTCGGGCACCTCGGCGACAAGGTGCCGATCTTCTGCCTGCCCGGCAATCCGGTCAGCAGCCTGGTGTCGTTCGAGGCGTTCGTCCGTCCAGCGATCCGTAAGTTGCTCGGCAAGCGCAGCCTGCAGCGGGCCACCGTTCAGGCGACCGCGCTCGAGGGCGCGAAGAGTCCCAATGGCGTGCGGCAGTACCGCCGCGGGGTGCTCCACCGCGAGACGAACGGCGGCTATAGCGTGTCGTTCGTCGGCGGCCCCGGCTCGCACCTGATTGCGTCCCTGGCGCTGTCCAACTGCCTCGTCGTGATCGACGAGGACGTCACCGAGGTTGCTTCGGGGTCACCGGTCACCGTGATGCCGCTCCTGCTCTCCAACCGGTGAGCAGTGGGTAACACGCCGGGGTGGCCGGCCCAGCCGTCTGCGGGGCCAGTGGTGCTGCGTCCACCGCGGCTGCGGGACGCGCGGACGTGGAGCGAAATCCGGCTCCGCAACGAGCAGTGGCTCAGCCCCTGGGAGCCGACCTCGCCGCACACCTGGGAGGAGCGCAACTCCCCGGGTTCCTGGCCGGCGTTGCACTCCGCGCTGCGCTCGGCCGCGCGGCGCGGGACCATGCTGCCCTTCATGGTCTATTACGGCGGGCGGCTCGTCGGCCAGATGAACGTGTCGAACGTGGTGCACGGCGCGCTGCGCTCCTGCACCGTCGGCTATTGGGTGGATTCGGTGGTTGCCGGCCGCAACGTCACCCCGACAGCGCTCGCCCTGGTGATCGACCACTGCTTCAACGAGGTCCAGCTGCATCGCGTGGAAGTCGACATCCGTCCGGAGAACGCTCCGAGCCTGCGCGTCGTGGAGAAGTTGGGGCTGCGCCGCGAGGGATTCTACGAGCGGTTCCTCGACATCGACGGCGCCTGGCGCGACCACATCGCGTTCGCCGTGACGTACGAGGAGCTGTACGGGCGCAGCATGGTGGGCCGGCTGGCCGCGCTGCCCCCAGAGCCGTCCTGGCGCGGCGTTCGGTGATCTAGTCCCGGCATATTTCTCAACCTCTACTTGAGCTTCCTTTTCGACACGCCGTCGCACGTACGGGCTTCGCGCGGATTCGCTCACTAGCTTGAGTCCAGACGGTGTTACTGGTGTGACTGGAGGTGCGTAGTGCTGTCCCCGTTCATGACCGTGCTCGTCCTCGTGGTCCTCTGGCTGATCGTCGTCGTGCCGATGGTGCTGCGCCGCAACGACGAACGTCGTCGGGAGCGGTCGGTCGCGGAGTGGGGCCGAGGCATGCGTGCCCTCGGTCGCCGCGCCGGCACCTCGAACGCCGACGCGCGCAGCGAGGTCTTCGTCCCCCGCCAGAGCCCGAAAGCCCCGCTCGCAGCCCCGGCCCGCCGGCCCGTGCCCGCCGCCCAGGAGGCGCTCATGTACCCGCCCGACCGCTCCGAACTCTCCGAAGCCCGCGCCCAGATGCTGACCCGACGGCGCCGCTCGCTCGGCGTCCTGCTCCTCGGCAGCCTGATCTTCGGCGTGCTCGGGGTGATGGTCGGCGGCCTGACCTGGCTGCTGGCCGCGCCGTTCCTGATCGGGCTCGCCGGGTACACCCTGTTTCTGCGCAATCAGGCGCTCAACGACCGCGCCCGCCGTGAAACCCGGCAGTTGCGGGCGTCGGCTCGCCGCCCCGCCGGATACGACGCGACGACCGAGATCGCCCGCTTCGAGCAGGCGCCAGAATCGGTCGTCCGCATCGACGACGACGACATCGCACTGCACAGCATGGACACGATCGACCTGACCGGCCTCTACAACGAAGAGATCGCCCCGGCGGCGTCGCAGCGGCGGGCCAGCTGAGGCTGCCCGCCTGCCGCGGCCGAGTCGGGTCGCGGCCGCACTGATATCGTGATCGCCGGTCTTCGGACCGTTCCCGTTCCGACGGGGCTGTGGCGCAGTCCGGTAGCGCACCTCGTTCGCATCGAGGGGGTCAGGGGTTCGAATCCCCTCAGCTCCACATAGGGCCAAGCATTTATAAGGCCTCTATAACCGCTCGTGCCTGTCCAAGATCATTTGACCCTCATTTGACCCCGGCTGGTCCTTGCCATGCGGTGGCAAGATGTGCGAGCCCGGTTCATCCTGGACAGGTCGTGTTCGGTTGCTGGGCGACACTGCGCGGACGCGGTTCCGGTAGGT
>JAOPVG010000126.1 GCA_025966255.1 Jatrophihabitans sp. | reverse complement strand
CGCTCCGCCCGGCCGCGCCGGCTCCGCCGCCTCCCGCCCCGCCTGCTTCGCCGGCTCCGGTCGCACCCCGGCTGCGCTTCGACCCAACCCCGCCGGTACGGCCCGCGCCCGTGCGGCCGATCGATGCCGTGCCCAGCGCCTCCTTCGGCCCGCCGAGCCCGCCGCCGCCGCCCCCGCCCCCGCCGCCCCCGGCGACTTCGGCTCAGCCGCCGGCCCAGGTCCGACCCGCGCCGATCCCCCCGACCAGGAGCGATGATCCGTTCGCGTCGCTGCCCCGCATCCGTCCGTTCACCGATTTCGCGCTCGACCCGATCGAGACGGCGGCCACAGAGCCGCCCGTCGTTCGGGCGAATGGCGCACCCACCGAGGCGGTCGATGAGGCGCGCTACTCCGGCCGCCGCCGGCGCGCCGGGATCGGGGAGGACGTCCCGCCCGTCGACGACGACTCCGGGCGGCACTCCCAGAACGAGATCCCGAGTCCGGCTCCCGCGGCCGGCCGTCGGCACCGCCGCGCCGACGAGAGCGAGAGCGGCGAGGATCTGTTGGCCCGCCTGCTCGCTCGCGAGGCCGCCGAGCGCTGACCGCCGCACGCCTGCGCGTGCGTCCTGCGGCAGCGGGGACAACCAGCGCGCGGGTCGCGGCCGGCTCAGTACAGCGTGGCGTCCAACGTCTGCGCCCACTGCCGGGCGATCCCGGTCCGTCGGGTCGCGTCGTCGGTGAGCAAGTTCGCCAGCCCCAGCCCGCGCGCGAGGTCGAGCGTGGCCTGAACGGTCTCGCGGACGCCGGGCACCTGCTCGTCCACGCCGAGCAGGTCGAGCACGATGCGGTGCATCTCCCGGCCGATGCGCGCCTCGAGCGGCACGATCTGCTCGCGCAACTGCGGCTCGGAGGCAGCGGCCACCCACAACATCAGCGCGGCCCGGAAGAACGTGCCGGTGAACAGGCCGAAGACCAGTTCGACGATCGCGACCGTGTCCATCTCGCTGCGCCGCTCGGACAGCTCGCGCCGCATCTCCTCGCCCCGCTCCCGCGTGACGTGCTCCAGGGCGGCCGTGAAAAGCGCCTCCCGCGTCGGGAAGTGGTGCTGCGCCGCGCCGCGCGAAACGCCGGCCTGCTCGGCGACCACGGCCACCGTGCTGGCCGTCCAGCCCAGCTCGGCCAGGCAACTGATCGCCGACTCGAGCAGCCGGGCCCGGGTCGCCCGCGAGCGGTCCTGCTGCGGCCTGCGGGTCTCGGCGACGGTCATCGGCGCGCCATCACTGCGTGGCCCACCGCGGTGGCCGTTTCTGCAGGAAGGCCGTCATGCCCTCCCGCGCTTCTTCGCTGGCGAAGAGCCGGGCCGAGTCGGCCTGCAGCTCGTCGGCCCGCTCGGCGAAGGCGGTCCGCACGGTTCGGGTCGTGAGTGGCTTGGTCTCGCGCAAACCCTGCGGTGAGCACGCGCGCAGGGCGTCGGCAATTGCCGTGATCTCGGCGTCGACGTCGTCCGTGGCGGTTGTGATGAGGCCGGACCCCGCGGCCGCGACCGCGTCGAACTTCTCGCCGGTGAGGTAGTAGCGCGACGCCGCTCGCTCGGACATCCGGCTCAGCGTCGTCAGCGAGATGATCGCGGGCGCCAGGCCGAGGCGCGCTTCCGAGAACGCGAACGACGCCCCCGGGCCGGCCACCGCGATGTCGCACGCGCCGACGAGCCCCACCCCACCGGCGCGGACCGCCCCGTTGATGCGGGCGACGACGGGCTTGGCCAGTTCCACGATGGTGCGCAGCAGGTCGAGCATCCGCTTGGTGCCCTGGTCCGGGCCGCCCTCCGCCGCCGCGGCCTTGAGGTCCGCCCCCGCACAGAACGTCGTGCCGGTGTGGGTGAGGATGACGGCGCGGACCCGCTCGTCGGCCACCGCGCTCGCCAGGTGATCGGTGATCTCGGTGACGAGCTGGGCCGACAGCGCATTGCGGTTGGCCGGCGAGTCGAGCGTGATCGTGGCGATGGCGCGGTCGACGAAGTAGTGCGCGAGCTCAGTCACGGTGCCCCCTAGTAGGACTTCGGCAGACCGAGGCTGAACTGGGCGACGAAGTTGAGGATCATCTCGCGGCTCACCGGCGCGATGCGGGCCACCCGGGCGCCGATCAGCAGATTGCCCAACCCGTACTCGTGCGCCAGGCCGTTGCCGCCGTGCGTCTGTACCGCTTGGTCCACGCACGCGATGCTCGCCTCGGCCGCGGCGTACTTCGCCATGTTCGCCGCCTCACCGGCGCCCATGTCGTCGCCGCTGTCGTAGAGGGACGCCGCCTTCTGCATCATCAGCTTCGCCAGCTCGAGCTCGACCTTCGCCTTCGCCAGCGGGTGCGAAAGCCCTTGGTGGGTGCCGATCGGCTTGCCCCACACCTCGCGCTGGTTGGCGTAGGCGACGGCCCGGTCGAGGGCGTAGCGGCCCATGCCCGTCGAACCGGCCGCGGCCATGATCCGCTCCGGGTTGAGGCCGGCGAACAACTGCGCGAGCGCAGCGTCCTCGTCGCCGATGAGTGCGTCGGCCGGCAGCCGGACGTCGTCGAGGAAGAGCAGGAACTGCTTGTCCGGCATCACGACGTCCATGTCGATCGCGGTGTACTCGAACCCGGGGGTGTCGGTGGGCAGCGCGAACAGGGCCGGCTTGAGGCGACCGGTCTTGGCGTCCTCGGTGCGGGCCACTATGAGCACCGCCTGCGCGTGGTCGACGCCGGACACGTAGATCTTGCGACCGTTGAGGACCCAATCGGTGCCGTCGCGCCGGGCGGTGGTCGTGATGTTGTGCGAGTTCGATCCGGCGTCCGGTTCGGTGATGCCGAAGGCCATGATCGTCGAACCGTCGGCGATGCCGGGCAGCCAGTGCTGCTTCTGCTCGGGCGAGCCGTAGCGGCCGATGATCGTGCCGCAGATGGCCGGCGACACCACCATCATCAGCAGGCCACAGCCCGCGGCGTTGAGCTCTTCGCCGACGATGGCCAGCTCGTACATGCCCGCGCCGCCGCCGCCGTACTCCTCGGGCAGGTTGAGGCCCAGGAAGCCGCTGCGGCCGGTCTCGTTCCACAGCTCGGTCAGCGGTTCGCGCTTGCGGGCCAGCGGCGCGGTGTAGTCGTGCCCGTACCGCTTGCCGAGTTCAGCGACGGCCTTACGCAGTGCAATCTGCTCTTCGGTCTCGCGGAAGCCCATGGTCACTTCTCCTCCTCGGTGACGACGGCGAGTACCGCGCCGACGTCGATCTGCTGGCCGGTGCTGACCGGCAGTTCGGCGATGACGCCGTCGACCGGCGCATTGATCTGGTGCTGCATCTTCATGGCCTCGAGCCAGAGGATCGGCTGGCCGGCCTTGACCTGCTCGCCAAGTGCGACGGCGATGCGTACTACCGAGCCGGGCATCGGCGCGAGCAGCGACCCGGCCGCCACTTGCTCGGCGGGGTCGACGAACCGCGGGACGCGATGCAGGGCCACCGGGCCGAGCGCGGAGTCGACGTAGACGTCGTCGCCGTAGCTCGCGACGGTGAAGGTGCGGCGCAGGCCGTCGTCGTCCAGCACGATTCGATCCGGCGAGGTGGCGACGAGCGTGAGGCCGTCAAAGCCCTCGGCCTGCAGCCCGCCGCGGGTGAAGCGGTAGCCGATGTCGTGACCTTCGAAAGAAATGCGCTGCGGCTGGGACACGACGTTGCGCCAACCCGACGCAATGCCGTGCAGCACCTTCGCCGCCGACCTGTCCGCGCTGTCGATCGCCAGGGCAGCGGCAAGCGCGGACAACTTCGTCGCGGCCTGGTCAGCGAGAGGTGCGGCAAGCGTGTCGAGGCCATGCCGATCGAAGAAGGCCGTGTCGGTTTCGCCGTCGAGAAAAGCCTTATGGCGTAGGACGTTCACCAACAGATCGCGGTTGGTCACCACACCGTGGACGCGCGATCTCGCCAGCGCCGACGCGAGCGCCCGCGCGGCCTGGTCGCGGGTCGGCGCCCACGCGATCACCTTGGCCAGCATCGGGTCGTAATGGATGCCGACGACCGAGCCGTCCACAACACCGCTGTCGAGCCGGATGCCGGCCGTGGCCGACGAGACGGCGAATTCGATGTCGACGCCAGGGACCTCGACGCGGTGCAGCGGGCCCGACTGCGGTTGCCAGTCGGCGGCGGGATCCTCGGCGTAGAGCCGC
>JAOPVG010000125.1 GCA_025966255.1 Jatrophihabitans sp. | reverse complement strand
TGGTCTTCATGGACGAGCACACCCTCTACGCCGCGCGCGATGCGCAAGGCGTGCGTCCGCTCGTGCTCGGCCGGCTCGAGCGCGGCTGGGTCGTCACGTCCGAGACAGCGGCGCTCGACATCGTGGGTGCGAGCTTCGTCCGCGAGATTGAGCCGGGCGAGGTGCTCGCGATCGACGCCGACGGGCTGCGCTCGCAGAGCTTCGCCCCACCGGCGCCGAAGGGCTGCGTCTTCGAGTACGTCTACCTAGCCCGCCCCGACACCACGATCGCCGGCCGCAGCGTCCACTCCACCCGGGTCGAGCTCGGCCGCCGGCTGGCCCGCGAACATCCGGCCGACGCCGACCTGGTGATCCCGGTGCCCGAGTCCGGCACGCCGGCCGCGATCGGCTACGCCGAGGCGTCTGGCATCCCGTACGGCGTCGGGCTGGTTAAGAACTCCTACGTCGGACGCACCTTCATCCAGCCCTCCCAGACGATCCGTCAGCTCGGCATCCGGCTGAAGCTCAACCCGCTGCGTGACGTCATCCGTGGCAAGCGCCTGGTCGTCGTCGACGACACGATCGTCCGCGGCAACACGCAGCGCGCACTGGTGCGGATGCTGCGCGAGGCCGGGGCCCTGGAGGTGCACGTCCGGATCTCCGCGCCGCCGGTCAAGTGGCCCTGCTTCTACGGCATCGACTTCGCGTCGCGGGCCGAGCTCGTGGCCAACGGTCTGGACAACGACGGCATCCGCGCCTCGATCGGGGCCGACTCGCTGGGCTACGTCTCCCTCGAGAGCATGATCGCCGCCACCGAGCAGCCGAAGACCCGGCTCTGCCGAGCCTGCTTCGACGGCCAATACCCGATCGCCCTGCCCGACACCATCGGCGGCAAGCATGTGCTGGAGGGCATCGAGCGGTCCGTGCACTCGGCGCCCCCGCTGGTCGGACGGGAGCCCGAGCGCACGGCGGGCTGGGCCGAGGACGCGCTCACCCGGCCTTGAGGAGCTCCCGATGACGTCGTACGCAGGGGCCGGGGTCGACATCGCGGCCGGCGAGCGCGCCGTCGAATTGATGAAGGCGTCGGTCAAGCGCACCGACCGTCCCGAGACGCGGGGGGGCCTCGGCGGCTTCGCCGGGCTGTTCGCCCTCGATCTGGCCAAGTATCCGCAGCCGATCCTCGCCAGCTCCACCGACGGTGTCGGCACCAAGCTCGTGATCGCCCAGGCCCTGGATCGGCACGACACGATCGGCATCGATCTGGTGGCCATGGTCGTCGACGACCTCGTGGTCGTCGGAGCCGAGCCGCTGTTCCTGACCGACTACATCGCGACGGGCAAGGTCGTCCCCGAGAAGATCGCGGCGATCGTGAGCGGGGTGGCCGAGGGCTGCGTGCAGGCCGGCTGCGCGCTCGTCGGTGGTGAGACGGCCGAGCACCCTGGCGTCATGGCGGTCGACGACTATGACATTTCCGGCACCGGCGTCGGCGTGGTCAACGCCGACGCCGTGCTCGGGCCCGAGCGAGTGCAAGCCGGCGACGTGCTGATCGCCCTTGGTTCGTCCGGGCTGCACTCCAACGGCTATTCCCTCGTGCGGCACACGCTGCTCGAGACGGCCGGGCTCCGGCTCGACGCGACTCCGGACGTGCTCGGGGGTCGGACGTTGGGCGACGAGCTGCTCATCCCGACCCGGATCTATGCCCGCGATTGCCTCGCGCTCGCGGCCGAGTGTGATGCGCGCGCATTCGCGCACATCACCGGCGGTGGGCTGGCCGGCAATCTGGTGCGGATGCTGCCTCCGGGCCTGGAGGCGGTCGTCGATCGCGCCACCTGGGAGCCGCAGGCGGTGTTCGAACTGATCCGCGCCGCGGGCAACGTCCCCCGGGCGGAGCTGGAAGTCGCGTTCAACCTCGGCGTCGGCATGGTCGCGATCGTGCCGGCCGACCGCGCGGAGGACTCGCTGGCCCTGTTGGCCGGACGCGGCGTGCCGGCCTGGTCTCTCGGCGAGCTACGCAGCGTGAGCAATGGTCCACACACGGCAGCGGACAGCACGTCTGGCGGCGTCTCGCTTACGGCAAACTACGCCGGAATCGGCGCAACCTGGCGTTGACGCGCCATCGAGGTGTGGCCGCGAGCGGCACGGATTGGACGGGTTACCGCCGACTACACACGGTGCCGCTCACTCACCTGGAGTGCGCGCCGCTCGCGATCAGCGGTCGGTACCAGTCCAACCCTCGTACTCGTCCTCTTCGACTTCGGCGTCGTCGAGCGAGCCACCGCCACTAGGGGCGGAAGTCCCGAGCTCACGCTGAAGGGCGTCGAGATCGGTGAAGTGGCTGTTATATTTCAGCTCTCGGGCCACTTTTTGCTGCTTGGCCTTAGCACGGCCGCGCCCCATGGCTCGACCCCCTCGCTCGCGCGCTCATCCGGCTGGAGGCCGCTGATAGGGGATAGCGGGCTCTACCGGGGAAGTTGTCATGTCGTGGGGCAAGCGTACTCCGCGCTGAAGCGGAGACGCACGCCGGTTAGGCCTGTCCTAAAGTGACCAGAAAGGTCCGATTTCACCCCCGGAAATACCGGACAGGGACTTCCTGCATGGCACAGAGTGGACAGTTGAGCGCGCAGCTATGGGCGCTTCGCTTCACGGTATGCATACTTAGCGGAGTTCACGCGGAACAGGACTCCGCGTGACGAATCGCCAGAAGGGTGGCACCC
>JAOPVG010000120.1 GCA_025966255.1 Jatrophihabitans sp. | reverse complement strand
GTCGTGACCAGGGCCACCGCGACCAACCCGACGACACCGGCCAGAAGTCGAGACCGCAGCGACCAGTTGCGAAGGGAGAGTCGGGTCAGCCGTCTGCGCACCTCACGCAGAGTACGTACGAAACCCGCGAGACAGCTTGAGGTCGCTGGGCTCTTCCGGCTAGCAGGGGGCCGACGAGTTCCGCTAGCCAGCAGATCAATTCGGTGCTGGCAACGATGAACCGGGCTGTCGCCGCCGGGATCGTCAAACGTGTCAGGACAAATCGTTTGTTAGGAGAAGCAAGATGACGGACGTACTTTCCCCGGCGGAGGCCGCAAGGCTTTCGACCACTCCATGGGCTGCGACGGGACGTAAGTACGCCGTCGAAGCCGTCGGAACGTTCTTTCTCGTATTCACGGTCACGGTGAGCGTGCTCAGCGGCGGCACGTTTACCCCGCTGGCGGCTGGCGGCGTGCTGATGGTGATGATCTACGCCGGCGGCCACGTCTCAGGCGGCCACTACAACCCGGCAGTGACGTGGGCCGTGCTGTGGCGCGGCCGGATCTCGGCGCGTGAGGCGATCGGATACTGGATCGCGCAGCTTGCGGCCGGCATCATCGCCGGGGCGCTCGCCCGCGGCATCGTCCGCCCGATCCACTCGACAACCCTGAAGCTGTCCGGCCACGCCATGCTCGCCGCACTCGTGGTCGAGGCGCTCTTCACGTTCGCCCTTTGCTACGTGGTGCTCAACGTCGCCACCAGCAAGGACCAGCCGGGCAACCAGTTCTTCGGCCTCGCTATCGGTTTCACCGTGCTGGCCGGCGCCTTCGCCGTCGGCAGCATCTCCGGTGGCTCCTTCAACCCGGCTGTCTCCCTCGGTGCCGCCACCAGCGGCGCGTTCGCCTGGTCGTCGATCTGGGTCTACCTGGTCGCCGAGCTCGTCGGCGGCGCGGCGGCGGGGCTGGCGTTCCTGGCGCTCAACCCCACTGACAAGTAACACCCCGTTCCATCCAAATCAGGAGGTAACAGCATGACCACCACCCAACCCAAACCGACGACAACCGACGCCGGCATCCCGGTCGAGAGCGACGACCACTCGCTGACCGTGGGCGCAGACGGCCCGATCCTGCTCCAGGACCATTACGTCATCGAGCAGATGGCGAACTTCAACCGGGAGCGCGTGCCGGAGCGGCAGCCGCACGCGAAGGGCAACGGCGCCTTCGGCCGGTTCCAGGTAACGCACGACGTCAGCGCGTACACCAAGGCCGCGCTGTTCCAGCCGGGCGTCGAGACCGAGACGGTGGCCCGGTTCTCGACCGTGGCCGGTGAGCTCGGCAGCCCGGACACCTGGCGGGACCCGCGGGGATTCGCGCTGAAGTTCTACACGACCGAGGGCAACTACGACATGGTCGGGAACGACACCCCGGTGTTCTTCCTGCGTGACCCGATGAAGTTCCAGCACTTCATCCGCTCCCAGAAGCGCCAGCCCAACAGCAACCTGCGCGACCACGACATGCAGTGGGACTTCTGGAGCCTGTCCCCGGAGACCGCGCACCAGGTCACCTGGCTGATGGGTGACCGGGGGATCCCGCGCAACTGGCGGCACATGAACGGCTACTCGAGCCACACCTACATGTGGGTCAACGCGGCGGGCGAGAAGGTCTGGGTGAAGTACCACTTCATCAGCGACCAGGGCGTCGAGTGTCTCACGCAGGCCGAGGCCGACGCGCTGGCCGGGACGGACGGCGACTACCACGCCCGCGACCTGCGGACGGCGATCGACCGGGGCGAGTTCCCCAGCTGGACGCTGAAGGTGCAGATCATGCCGTTCGAGGACGCCAAGACCTACCGGTTCAACCCGTTCGACATGACCAAGGTGTGGCCGCACGGCGACTACCCCCTGATCGAGGTCGGCAAGCTGACCCTGGACCGCAACCCCACCGACTGGCACTCCCAGATCGAGCAGTTGGCGGTCGAGCCCTCCAACCTCGTCCCGGGCATCGGCCCGAGCCCGGACAAGATGCTGCTCGGCCGGATGTTCTCCTACCCGGACGCCCACCGCGCCCGCATCGGGGTGAACTACAACCAGCTGCCGGTCAACGCCCCGCTCACTCCGCCGAACAACTACCAGGCGGCCGGCAACATGCGGTACCGCCTCGCCACTCAACCCGTGTACGCGCCGAACTCCAAGGGCGGACCGCAGGCTGACATCGGCCTCTACGGCGAGCCGGCGGGCTGGTACACGGACGGGGAAATGGTGCACGCCGCCCAGACCCTTCACTCCGAGGACGACGACTGGGGCCAGGCCGGCACGCTGGTCCGCGAGGTGTTCAACGACGCCGAGCGCGATCGGCTCGTCGGCAACATCGTGGGGCACCTGCTCGACGGCGTCACCGAGCCGGTGCTGGAGCGCGCTTTCCAGTACTGGCGCAACGTCGACAAGGACCTGGGTGACCGGGTCGAGAAGGGCGTCCGCGCCGGGTAACTCTTACCGGCCGCGCGACGTATAAGGCGGGCCCGGCGCCGACAGGTGCCGGGCCCGCTTCCAACTTGCGGGCCACGACCGAAGGTCAATGCAATGACGATTGTGAACGTCGGCGTGTCATACCAGACCGCCCCGCCCGGAGTGCTCGAGAAGCTTGCGTTGCTGCCCGGAGAGCCCAGCGACATGCTGGCCGAGCTGCAGGCCATGTCCGGCATCGACGAGGTCTTCGTCCTGTCCACCTGCAACCGGGTCGAGGTGTATGCGGCCACACAGGGGCCCGCCGAGCAAACCGTCCGGACGGTGGCCGGTGTGCTGGCCGCCCGTGGACAAATGCCGGTAAGCGAGGTCGTCCGCCTGGCCCGCATCCACGTCGGCGGCGATGCCGCTGAGCATCTCTTCTCGGTCACGTGCGGACTCGACTCGATGGCGGTGGGCGAGGAGCAGATCGTCGCCCAGGTCAAGGCGGCCGGACGCGACGCCGCCGCAGCCGGGACCACCGGACCGATTCTCATCGCCCTACTCGACGCGGCCCTGCGGACGAGCAAAC
>JAOPVG010000118.1 GCA_025966255.1 Jatrophihabitans sp. | reverse complement strand
GTGCTGACCGAAGTTGCACTCGCCCTTGGCCGACTCGACCTGCATGCCGGCGTCGCGCATGCCGAGCCGGATCGCGCGCAGCAACGGCTCGACCCGACTCGTGCCGAGGATCGAGTAGTCGACGTTGTACTGGTTGGACGGCGTCAGGTCGGTGTAGTGCCGGTTGAACGCCTGCTCGTACGTGTCGTCGAACAGGATGAACTCCAGTTCGGTGCCCACGTAGGCGATCCAGCCGCGCTCGGCCAGCCGGTCGAGCTGGCGCCGCAGGATTTGCCGGGGCGATTCGACGACCGGTGAGCGATCCATCTGCAGCACGTCGGCGAGCACCAGCGCGCTGCCCGGCTGCCACGGGATGCGGCGCAGCGTCTTCATGTCCGGATCCATCACCAGGTCGCCGTAACCCGTTTCCCACGACGAGATCGCGTAGCCGCCCACGGTGTTCATCTCGACGTCCACGGCGAGCAGGTAGTTGCAGCCCTCGGTGCCGTGCCCGAGCACGTCCTCGAGAAAGTGCGTCGCGTCGATCCGCTTGCCCTGCAAGCGTCCCTGCAGATCGGTCATGGCGACGACGACCGTGTCGATCGTGTCGGCGGCGACGTCAACTCGCAGTTGTTCCGGGGTCAGCAGTGGTGCCGGCATACCAGCCACCTCTCGGCTGAAGGTTTGCAGAACATACCTTCTTGGGTCGACAACGGGAAGGACGCCCGCTCAGCTGAGGAAGCCACGCAGCAACGCCGCCGTCCCGTCGATGTGTTCTTCCATCTCCGTCCGCGCCCGATCCGCCTGACCGGACAGGATCGCGTCCACGATCGCCGCATGCTGGACGTTCGAGTGGGCGATGTTCGCCGCGATCACCGGAATGGCCCGGAGCAGTTCGTCCAGCCGCATCTGCACGTCGGCCACGACCGCGGTCACCGAAGCGCTGCCGCCGAGCGCCGCGATCGCCAGGTGCAGGCGGGAATCAGCCAGTCGACGGGTGCCCGCGACGCACTTGGTGGCCGCGTCCAGGTAGCGGGTCAGGCTCGCCCGGTCGGCCGCCGTCAGCGTTTGAGTGGCCGCGAGCGCCGCCGCGCCCGGCTCGACAACCCGCCGCAAGTCGAGCGCGTCATCGAGCGAGTGGCCCAGCGAGCGGCTGATCTGATCGGCGCGGCGCGGGCGTTTGACCTTCGGCGAGACCACGAACGTGCCCCCACCCCGGCCCCGGCGGGAGTCCACGAGCCCGGCGTCGCGCAGCCCCTTGATCGCCTCGCGCAGGGTCACCCGGCTCACGCCGAACGTCTCCGCGAGCTCTCGCTCCGGGGGCAGTCGCTGCCCGTCGGTGAGCACACCGAGCCGGATGCTCTGGGCGAGGCGTTCCACCGTGACCTCGAAGGCGTTGCGCACCGGCACCGGCGAGAACACGGTGCGCGCCCACAGCGCCTCGACATTGTTGGCGGTCATCGGCGGGTCGCCACGGCGCGATAAGCCTCGCTCGCCGATCGCAGGCCCGCGAACAGCCGGGCGCCGTCGTACACCTCGGGGTGCCACTGCACGCCCACGACCCAGCCCGGCGCGTCGAGTTCGACCGCCTCCACGGTTCCGTCCTCGGCCCAGCCCCTCGCCACCAGGCCAGCGCCGAGTCGGTCCACGGCCTGATGGTGATACGTGGCGACGGTTGCACCCGGGCCGAGCAACGCCCCGATCTTGCTGTCCGCCTCGAGTCGAACATCGTGCCGACCGTGCGCGCCGACGGTCGGGCTGTGCGTCTCCGTGCCAACGGTGGCGGGCAGGTGTTGCAGCAGGTTCCCGCCGAGCGCGACGTTGAGCACCTGGATGCCGCGGCAGATGGCCAGCACCGGCATTTCGCGGTCGATGGCCGCCCGGACGAGCGCCGTCTCCCAGCCGTCACGGTCGGGACGAGGCGGACCGGTGTGCGGATCGCGCGCGGCGCCGTAGCGCTCCGGATCCACGTCCGGGCCGCCAGTCAGGACGAGGGCGTGCAGGCCGTCGAGCGCGGCCTCGACACCACCGGGCCCGTCGACGCCAGCCGGCGGGAGCAGCATCGCAATCGCACCCGACGCGGCGACGGAGTCGGCGTAGCTCGCCGGCAGCAGATCGGCCGACTCGGTCCAGACACCCCAGGCCGCCCACTCGCGATACGTCGTGAGCCCGATCCGCGGCGGCGGGTCGAAGCCAGGCTGGGCGCTCACGGCCGAATGGTACGTCGGGCGAGCCATCTCGGCGCGATCACGCGTGCATCCGTTGGCCCACGGGATCGATCAGCGGCGACCGCGCGACCACGCCGTCGACCCAGACCCCGAACAGATCAATCGAGACGCGCGTCGCCGGTTCAGCACAGTCCACCGGCAGGTACGCGTAGGCGATCGACGCACCGGTCGTGTAGCCGAGCCCGCCCGATGTCACCCGTCCGACGATGCGCCCGGCGACACGCACCGGTTCGCTGCCGAGGACCACCGCGCGCGGGTCGTCGAGGACGAGGGCGCGCAACCGGCGGGTCGGACCAGTCTCCTTGGCCGCCCGTAGCGCGTCCGCTCCGTCGAAGCCGTCGGGCTTGT
>JAOPVG010000113.1 GCA_025966255.1 Jatrophihabitans sp. | reverse complement strand
CGAATACGACCCAACGAACCCCCACGAGACGAGCGCGAGGTCGGGGCCGCCGGATGCTGGAAGTCCAGGCGGCGGCTATGCGCCGCCGCCTCCGCCCGCGGCGCCGCCGCCGGCTCCGCCGACCGGGCTACGGCGATTGCTGTCGAACAAGAAGCGTGTGTTGCTCGTGGCCGTTCCGGTGATGGCTGCGGTGATCGGTGTTTCCAGCTGGGCCGCCGCGTCGTCCTCGACAACGCCCTCGTCGACAACGGCCACATCCCCCTCGGTGTCGGCCGGAACCGGTGCGCCCGGCGGCAAAGCCGCTGGCGGTCCGCTGTCCGGCGGTGGGGGATCCAATGCTCGGTCTGGACCCGCCACCGGGGGGTCCTCCGGCACCGTCACCAGCGTTACCTCGTCGGGCTTCAACCTGACGACGTCAGCGGGCCAGAAGGTGACCGTCAACGAGGCGTCCACCACGACGTACCTGAACGGGACGAGCTCGACGTCGGCGAGTGCCGTTACGACCGGCGAATCCGTCCGCGTGCTCGGGACGGTCAACAGCACGACCATCGCGGCCACGCAGGTGACCGTGCAACCGACCGGCGGATCTACGACGTCCGCGGCGGCCGGAGTGGTTCCCTTCCAGCGCGGCGCACCGAGCGCGGCAAAGTCGGTCGGTCAGATCCCGGCGTACACGGAGGGGTCGGGGACGATCGTGAGCGGAACCGCGGCGAACCAGGCGACGGTAGCCGCGCTGGCTGCCTACCCGGGAGGCGTCGTCGACCGCGTTGTGCAGCTGAGCGGCGGCGAGTACGAGGTCCACTACATCGGCGTCAACTGGCCGCACCACATCTTCGTCGACCAGAGTTTCAAGGTCGTCGGCGCCAACTAGGACCTACGGGACCGTGAGGTGTCGGCCGCGACCGTGGTCGCGGTGACCAAGTCGGGCTGCGCCTGGCGGCAACAGCCGCCAGGCGCAGCGCGGCTTTCGCGCGGATGATGGCCGAGTTTGGTAACCAGCCACGGGTGGGGAGGACCTGGTGGGCACGGTCCTGTGTCTCTACGACCAGATCAACGAGCTGGTAGGTGATGCGCCCTGATGTCGGTCCCGCCGAGCCCGGTCCTGGTCGTGAACGCCGGATCCCACAGCCTCAAGCTCGCCGTCATCGATGCTGACCTCACGATCCTCGATGAGGCCGACATCGACGCGCCGCCGGACAGTGGCGACGCCGCCGATGGGCTCGCGAACTTTCTGGACAACCTGCCTGAAGTCGGCGCGGTCGGCCACCGGATCGTGCACGGCGGCCCGCACCTCACCCGCGCCTGCATCATCGACGATCGCGTCCGTCAACATCTCGACGCCGCCACGACGCTCGCCCCACAGCATGTTCCGGCGGCACTCGCGGCCGTGGACACCTGTCGCAGGCAGCTGCCCGACGCCATCCAGGTCGCGTGCCTGGACACGGCCTTCCACACCACACTGCCCGAAGCCGCCCGCACCTACCCGATCCCGGCCCGGTGGCGCCGTGCCTACGGCGTGCGTCGCTACGGCTTCCATGGCCTGTCCTACACCTGGACGTTGGCCCGCACTGCCGAACTGCTCGACCGCGACCCCGCCAACCTGCAGGTCGTACTCACACACCTGGGCGGCGGGGCGTCGGTGTGCGCGGTCCGCGACGGCGCCAGCGTCTGGACTTCAATGGGATTCACCCCGCTCGAAGGGCTGATGATGTCGCGACGCAGTGGCAGCGTCGACCCCGGAATGCTGCTCTGGCTGCAAACCGAGAAGGGCCTTACCGCGGCCGAGGTCTCCGACGCCCTCGAGCACGAATCCGGGCTGCTCGGCCTCTCGGACGGCCGTTCCGGCGACACCCGCGAACTCGTCGGGGCTGCCGCCGGTGGCAACGCCGCGGCCGCACTGGCGATGGACGTGTTCTGTCTCCGGGCGCGGCAGGGGATCGCCGCTGCGGCCGCGACCTTGGACCGTCTCGATGCTGTGGTTTTCAGTGGCGAGATCGGCGCCGACCAACCCGAAGTACGCGAGGCTGTCAGCGCCGGCCTGGCCGTACTCGGATTGCATGGTGGTCTGGACCCGCGTCAAGACCAGAACCGGATCGTGAGTACCAGCGGCATCCCGGTTCTCCTCGTGCACCCCGACGAACAACGTCAGATCGCGCGGGAAGTCCGTCAGCTGCTGCGATGACTGCTGGTCGGTGACCCCCGGCATAAGCCGTCGGGGTTCAGAGGTCGCACTGCGGTATAAGGCTTCGAGTGAACGCGGGAACGAGGCCACGCCCGAGCAGGTGAGTCAGCTGCGGCGCCGGCGCGGGAGGAGGTCGAGCTCGTGCGCCTGGCGAACAGCGGCCCGGCGGCTGGTCACGCCGAGCTTGGCGTAGATGTTCTTGGTGTGCGTGCGCATGGTGTTCAGCGATACGGACAGCTCGCGGGCGATGTCGGGCCCGTCGAGGTCGGTGCCGAGCCAGCCGAGCACGTCCAGCTCTCGGTCGCTAAGCGGCTCGATGAGAGCATTCGAATTGGTGGCATGGTGCTCGGTCCTTGTGGTCGAGGCCAGCAGACGGCGGACGTAGCCGGGGGCGACAGTCTGCTTCAGCCGGGCCTTCAGCAGGACCGCCATTGCCGGGCCTTCATCGGCGAAGATGCGGACATAGCCCTCCGGCTGGGCGAGCGTGACGGCGCGCTGCAGCGCCGCCAGCGCAGCCGGCACATCCCGTCGGCCCTGATGAGCCAGGGCCAGCAGGACGAGGAGCTCGATGACGCTGCCGCCCCGCCCGCCTTCCTCGGCCGCGGCCAGCAGCCGTTCGAGGAGCGTGAGTGCACCGTCGAGGGCGGTGTTCTCGGTGTGGTGGCGGGCCAGCAGGAGCCGGGCGAGGGTGATGTGCTCGTACTCGCGCAGATACGACAGTTCGTCGGTGGCGGACAGGTGCCGTTCACCGGCCCAGACGTCGGCCTGGTCCAGCTGGCCGCGCCGGAGCCGGAGCCGTGCTCGCACCGCGGGAACCGGCCGCACGTTCGGGGAAAAATCGCCGGCATAGACGAGGTCTGCCTCGTTGAGCAGCTCGAGTGCACCGTCAAGGTCGCCTTCGGCTTCCCGCAGCCGGGCCGTGACGACCCGCCACCGGTACGGATTCTGGGGCAGGCCATTGTGCGCACCGAGCCGCTCGCTGATGACCAGGTGTTCCGTGGCGGCCGCGAGGTCATCGCGATCGAGCAGCACTTCGGCCATCGCGACGTGCATGTCGGCCGTTCCCCTCAAGGGTTCACCGGCCGGCTTCGGGGCGGCCAGTTCGAGGGCCCACTGGTAGGTGCGCACGGCGTCGCCGAGCCGGCCCTGGGTGCGGCGGATGTCGCCGAGGGTGATGCAGCAGCCCAAGACGTCCGCGAGCGAGCCGACGCGGGCCAGCCCGTCGACGGTCTCGGTGTACGCGGCGTGCGCACCGGCGAGGTTGCCGGTCGTCCACGAGGCGAGCCCGGCGAGTGCACCGGC
>JAOPVG010000100.1 GCA_025966255.1 Jatrophihabitans sp. | reverse complement strand
CGCCCGAGTCCGCTCCGCGCCGCCACGTCGGCGTCCTCATCGTCGGCAGCGGGTTCGCCGGTCTGGGCGCCGCCATCCGCCTGAGCAAGGAGGGCCGCGACGACTACCTCGTCGTCGAGCGGGGCCGCGAGGTCGGCGGCACCTGGCGGGACAACACCTATCCCGGCGCCGCTTGCGACGTGCCCTCGCACCTGTACTCGTACTCCTTCGAGCTGAACCCGCACTGGTCGCGCTCGTTCTCGCCGCAGTCCGAGATCCAGGACTATCTGCGCGGCGTGGCGGCGAAGTACAACATCGGTGACAAACACCTGTTCAACACCGAAGTCACCCTGGCCCGGTGGGACGCGGCCGCGAATCGCTGGCTTGTCGACACCACCGGCGGCGAGTTCAGCGCGGACGTTCTCGTCAGCGCGGTCGGCGCGCTGTGCGAGCCGGCCTTGCCCGACATCAAAGGCCTCGAGAGCTTCCAGGGCGAGGTGTTCCACTCCGCCCGCTGGAACCACGACGCCGACCTCGCCGGCAAGCGCGTCGCCCTGATCGGCACCGGCGCATCGGCGATCCAGATCGGGCCCGCCATCACGAACCCGGCCGACGGCAGCGCCGTCGCGCACCTCGACGTCTATCAACGCACCGCGCCCTGGGTCATGCCGCGCCACGACCGCGCGTACTCCGGCGTCGAGAGCTTCGCCTACAAGAACGTGCCGCTGCTGCAGCGCGCCGCCCGCGAGGCCATCTACTGGGGGCGCGAGGCGTTCGTGCTCGGCTTCGCCTTCCAGCCCAAGATCCTGCTGGCCGCCCAGCGGATGGCGGTGCGCAACATTGCCAGAGGCATCAGCGATCCTGGCCTTCGCGCCCGCGTCACCCCTGACTGGCAGATCGGCTGCAAGCGCATCCTGATCTCGAACACCTGGTACCCGATGCTCGCGCAGGACAACGTCGACCTCGTCACCGACGGCATCGCCGAGATCCGCGAGAACTCGATCGTGAGCACCGACGGCACCGTCCGCGAGGTCGACGCGATCATCGTCGCGACGGGCTTCCACGTCACCGACTCGCCGACCTACCAGCGGATCATCGGCAAGGACGGGCGTTCCCTCGCCGCGGTCTGGGACGAGCACGGCCAGCAGGCGTACAAGGGCGCGGCCGTGGCCGGGTTCCCCAACCTGCTCTTCGTCGTCGGTCCCAACACCGGCCTCGGGCACACGTCGATGGTCTACATGATCGAGTCGCACCTGAACTACCTGTCGAGTGCGCTTCGGACCGTCGCCAGCCAGGACCTGGCCACGTTCGAGGTGAAGCCGGACGTCCAGAAGAAGTTCAACGACGACCTCCAGCACCATATGGGTAGGACGATCTGGAAGACCGGTGGCTGCGCGAGTTGGTATCTCGACAAGCACGGCAACAACACCACGCTGTGGCCGAGTTTCACCTTCAAGTTCCGGCAGTTGACCCGCCGCTTCGACGTCGCCGCCTACGACACCACGGCGCACACCGCGCAATCGCGACGCGGCCGGCACCTCGTCACGGAGGGCGCGGCCTGACGGCTGCGCTTCCCCTTCAGCGTCCACCCAAGGGAGAGCAAGGACATGACCGACATCAAGGGCAAGGTTGCCGTCGTCACCGGGGCCGGATCGGGTATCGGGCGCGCGCTCGCCTATGACCTCGCCCGCCGCGGCGCGAAGCTCGCGGTCAGCGATGTCGACGCCACGGGGTTGGCCCAGACCGTCAAGCAGATCCGCGTGATCGGCGCGCCGGTGCACCACGCGCGCCTCGATGTCACCGATCGCGCGGCCGTGCTCAGCTACGCCGATGAGGTGGCCTCGGAGTTCGGGGTCGTCAACATCATCATGAACAATGCCGGCATCGCCTTCACCGGCGACATCGAGCAGATGAGCTTCGAGCAGATCGAACGCGTGATGGACGTCGACTTCTGGGGCGTCGTCAACGGCACGAAGGCGTTCCTGCCGCATCTGATCGCTTCGGGCGACGGGCACGTCGTCAACATCTCCAGCCTGTTCGGCCTGCTGTCCGTACCCGGCCAGAGCGCCTACAACGCGGCGAAGTTCGCCGTCCGCGGGTTCACCGAGGCCCTGCGCCAGGAGATGCTGGTCAACGGGCACAACGTCCACGTCACCTGTGTGCACCCCGGTGGCATCAAGACCGCGATCGCTCGCAACGCTGGGGCGGTCGACGGGCACGACGTCGCCGCCCTGGCGGCATTCTTCGACGCGAAGCTCGCCAAGACCTCGCCCGAGGCCGCCGCGAAGTCGATCCTGCGGGCGGTGATCGGGAACCGGCCGCGCGCGGTCGTCGGCCTGGACGCGAAGATCCTTGACATCGCCGTACGGGTGCTCGGCCCGGCCTACCAGCGGCTGCTGGTCATGGGCGCCGGCCGACTGATGCCGAGCGCCGCCGCGCACGCCGCCGTCGCCGACGAGCCGAAGACGACCGGAAACGGCCGGGCGCGGGCCAGCGCCTGACGCTCGGTCCACAGGTCCGGCCGAGACACCCGTTCGGTCAGACGGGCCGGGTGTGGGACGACGCGCCGTGACGCGTCGGCGGCGCGGCCGAAGTCGTTACTCGAACTTGACGGACTTGTCGGAGAACCGCTCGACTGCGGCCGTAATGGTTCCTTGGTGCGCCGGCGGCACGCCGGTGAACACGAGCTTGCCGGCGCCGAACGTCGCCCGCTTCACCTCGAACGTGCCGGAGGCGTGGTCGGGCTGTTGGCGGACCCAGTCGGTGTAGCCGTGGCCGTCGCCGAGCAGCACGAGGAATCCGCCGGCCTCCCAGGTTCCCTCGTCGTCCTCGTCGAGGTTCTTGACGTAGGGCTCGTTGACATCGGCAACGGCCTGCACGTCGGCGTCAGACGGGTTCCACTCGGCGACCGTCCCGCGGCCCTGATCCCATGCGTACAGACCGGGGTCACGTAGCAAGACAGCCTGCTCGTCCGGGCTCAACCCGTCGAACCAACCGGGGAAGGCGTCGGGGTAGTTCGCGGCGTACTGCAGGGCGTTGGCCACCGCGTCGTCCGGGTCCTGCCCAAGCCTGACGTCGCTCGGTGCGTCGCCCCGGGCTGCATCCACCGCGGCTTGCGTCTCCGCGTCGAAGCCCTCGACGACCGTGCAGGCGATCCAGTGCAAATCCTGACCGCTGTACGTGCCGAGGATGCCGTCGCACCCATGCTCCGTAGGACCGGCAACCGCGCCGGTGATCATGCGCGGGTCTTTGGGGCAGCTGGTTTCGTCGCCGGTGCACAGCTGCGGCTTGCAGCCCAACCCCGGGCCGACGAGCAGCAGGGTGTGACCACCCCAGTCCTGGTCATCCGACACCAGCCGGCCACGCTGGGCGTCGGTGAGCGGCTCGAGGCCGAGGTTGAAGGTCACGCCGGTTGAGTCGATGGGTGGCCAGGGCTGCGGCATGCTGGCGAAGTCGTCGAGCAGTTGCTTGGTGACGACCAACGACTGCCCGGTGTCGGCGTAGTACTGCAGCGTGGTGCCTGCGCCCAGCGCGCACGTCTCCATCTTTGCGCCGTCAGCGGGGCTGAACCCGCCGTGCCCGAGGATCACGTAACCCATTGCGCAAACTCCCGCCTGCGAGTCGTCAGATTCCGGTGGATCATTGCCAGCTGCACGGAAGATCGTCAACGAAGCCGCGACCGTCCGGCCCCTAGGGGCAACCGGGCGCGAGGCAAGATGGGCCGATGGACCCCGAATCGCCCGGCTCGCCCGAACCGACCGTCGACGAGGACGGCCGCGTCATCCTCACCGGGATCAGCTCCCGCGCCTTCGAGCACCCGGCTGACCGCGCCGCACTCACCGCCCTCCGCGCGGTCCCCGGCTTCGACCAGATCGTGAAGCTGGCCACCGGGATGCTCCGTGAACGGCAGTATCGGCTCGCCTATCTCGCCTCGGCCGTCCGGGTGGACGAGCGCCAGTTCGCCGATCTCCACCGGCTGCTCGGTGACGTCGTGGTCGTGCTGGACGCACCGCGCCGGCCCGAGCTGTTCGTATACAACGACCCCACGCCGAATGCGATCACGCTCGGCGTCGACCGTCCGTTCATCACGATGAGCAGCGGGTTGTACGAACAGATGAACGACGACGAGCGGCGCTTCATCCTCGGCCACGAACTGGGCCACGCCCTGTCCGGCCACGCGCTGTACCAATCGCTGCTGATGCACCTGCTCAACCTGGCCGGGTCGTTCGGCTGGGTCCCGGCCGGTGGCCTCGGGCTGCGCGCCCTCATCGCGGCGCTGCGGGAGTGGCAGCGCAAGGCCGAGTTGTCGGCCGACCGCGCCGGCCTGCTCGCCACCCAGGACGTCGACGTGTCGCTGCGGGTGCATATGAAGACCGCCGCCGGCGCCCACCTGGACCAGATCGACAGCGAGGCGTTCCTGGCCCAGGCCGCTGAGTACGAGGCGGCCGGCGACCTGCGCGACGGCGTGCTGAAGCTGCTCAACACCGAGAAGACGACGCACCCGTTCGCGGTGGTGCGAGCGGCCGAAGTGCAGCGGTGGGTGGCGACGGGGGAGTACGCGCGGATCCTCGCGGGCGACTACCCGCTGCGGACCGACGATCGCTCCGCGGGTTTCTCCGACAGTGCCCGCGAGGCAGCGCGCTCGTACAAGAAGCGCATCGACGAATCGACCGACCCGCTGGTCACCGCCGTCCGTGGCCTGGGCTCGACGGTCGGCAGCGCCGCCGACAGCATCTTCGACTGGTTCAACCGACGCACTCGCGGCCCCGACGAGTCCAGCATCGGCGAAACCGGCACCGAGCCGCCGAACGGCGAGATCCCCCCGGATGACGCACCACCTGCGCCGGACCGCCCCGCCGGCCCGCAGACCGACAGCATCTTCGACTGGTTCGAGCGGCGTGATCGCGGCGGGAATCCCGACCCGCCGGCCGAGCCGCCGCCGGCCTGACCGCCGACGCGGGAACCTCGGCGGCGCTCCGTCGGTTGTAGAGGTCAGGAGGCAGTCATGACCGTCACGAAGGTAGTGCTCGCGCTGCTCGCGATCTGGATTGCGATGGGCATCATCGGTTTCATCATCAAGGGTCTGTTCTGGCTCTTCGTGGTCGCCCTGGTCCTGTTCGGCTTCACCCTGGCCAGCTCCGCGCGTCGGCGCGGCCTATCCGGCGGTCG
>JAOPVG010000095.1 GCA_025966255.1 Jatrophihabitans sp. | reverse complement strand
GCGCTGGTTTACCCTCGATCGAGACGACAGGAAGGCCTGAGGACGGTGCCGAGCGTTCTGGACGAGATCATCGCGGGTGTCCGCGAGGATGTCGCGAGCCGTCAAGCCGCCCTGCCGATGGACGCGTTGCGGGATCTGGCCGCCGCGGCGCGACCCGCCCGTGATGGTCTGGCCGCATTGCGCGCGCCCGGTGTCGGAGTGATCGCCGAGGTGAAGCGGCGCAGCCCGTCCAAGGGCGCGCTGGCCGCGATCGGTGACCCGGCCGCGCTGGCCGCGCAGTACCAGGCCGGCGGCGCCCGCATGATCAGCGTCCTCACCGAGCAGCGCCGCTTCGGCGGCTCCCTCGACGACCTCGACGCGGTGCGAGCAGCGGTACAGGTGCCCGTGCTGCGCAAGGATTTCGTAGTCGGCTCGTACCAGGTGCACGAGGCGCGCGCCCACGGCGCCGACGTCGTACTGCTCATCGTGGCCGCGCTCGAGCAGAATGCGCTGATCGGCCTGCGAGAGCGGATCGAATCCCTCGGCATGACCGCGCTCGTTGAAGTGCACACCGAGGAAGAAGCGTCGCGGGCCCTCGATGCCGGCGCGCGGGTGATCGGGGTCAACGCCCGCGACCTGCGCACACTCGATGTCGACCGCTCCACCTTCGAGCGCATCGCTCCCGGCCTGCCCAGCGAGGTCGTCAAGATCGCCGAATCCGGAGTCCGTGGACCGCTCGATCTCATCGAGTACGCCGCGGCCGGTGCCGATGCAGTGCTCGTGGGGGAGACGCTGGTGACCGGCGCCGATCCGCGCCAGGCCGTAGCCGAACTGGTCACCGCCGGCGCGCACCCGGCGACGCCCCGCCCCTCGCGCTGAACTCAGCCGGACGGATGTGCCCCGTACGGCTCGCTCAGGTGGCCCCTCGACGATCTTGCTTACGGGCGACCGACGTTGCGCGGTAGGCGGCCGGTAAGCTCGCGTTGTGCACCCGGTTCACTGCCTCGGCGGTCGATGGCGTCGGTGACGCGTCGTCGCCACCCATCCCGCCCGCACACCCGGAGCCACTCCCATGACCCAGCACGTGTCAGTCCCTGATGCCACCGGCCACTTCGGTCCCTACGGCGGCCGCTTCGTTCCCGAGGCGCTCGTCGCCGCAATCGACGAACTCACCATCGCCTTCCACGACACGCAGAACGATCCCGACTTCCGGGCCGAGCTGACGCGACTCCTGCGCGACTACAGCGGGCGCCCCACTCCGCTGACCGACGTGCCCAAGTTCGGCGAGCAGGCCGGCGGCGCCCGGATCCTGCTCAAGCGCGAAGATCTCAACCACACCGGCTCGCACAAGATCAACAATGTGCTGGGTCAGGCCCTGCTCACCCAGCGCATCGGCAAGAAGCGCGTGATCGCCGAGACCGGGGCCGGGCAGCACGGCGTCGCCACCGCGACGGCGGCGGCGCTGCTCGGCCTCGAGTGCACCGTCTACATGGGCGAGGAGGACACCCGGCGGCAGGCTCTCAACGTTGCCCGCATGCGCTTGCTCGGCGCCGAGGTCATTCCCGTCACCACGGGATCACGCACCCTCAAGGACGCAATCAACGAGGCGATGCGCGACTGGGTGGCCAGCGTGGAGACGACCAACTACGTATTCGGCACCGTCGCCGGCCCGCACCCCTTCCCGTTGATGGTGCGCGAGTACCAGCGCGTGATCGGTGACGAAGCCCGCGCCCAGGTGCTCGAGCGGGTCGGCCGATTGCCCGACGCCGTAGCGGCGTGCGTCGGCGGCGGCTCCAACGCGATCGGGATCTTCACCGCGTTCGTGCCCGACCAGGGTGTCCGGCTGCTCGGTTACGAAGCGGGCGGCGATGGCGTGGAGACCGGTCGCCACGCCGCGTCGATCACCGGTGGAATTCCCGGCGTGCTGCACGGCGCCCGGTCCTACCTGCTGCAGGACGAGCACGGGCAGACCATCGAGTCGCACTCGATCTCGGCCGGGCTGGACTACCCGGGCGTGGGCCCCGAGCACTCCTACTTGCACGACATCGGCCGGGCCGAATATCTCCCCATCACCGACGCCCAGGCGATGGAGGCGTTCTCGCTGCTGTCGCGCACCGAGGGCATCATCCCGGCCATCGAGTCGGCCCATGCGCTCGCCGGCGCGCTGCAACTGGGCCGCGAACTGGGCCCCGACGCCGTCATCCTGATCAACCTCTCCGGCCGGGGCGACAAGGACGTCGAGACCGCGTCGACGTACTTCGACCTGACGCCGGACAAGCGGTCGCACCTGAGCTCCGACGCCTCGACCGGCGAGGTGGAGGTATGACCGCCCTCAGCGACACCCTGGCCAAGACCCGCGCCGACGGCCGGGCCGCGCTGGTCGGCTACCTGCCGGTCGGCTACCCGAGCATCGACGTCTCGATCGATGCAATGCGGGCGATGGTCCTCGGCGGCGTGGACATCGTCGAGGTCGGCGTCCCGTACAGCGACCCGGTGATGGACGGCCCGACGATCCAAGCGGCGGTCGAACCGGCGGTGCGGGCCGGCGTCACCCTCGACGACGCCCTGCGCGCCGTGACGGCCGTCGCCGAGGCCGGCGCCGCTGCGGTGATCATGACCTACTGGAACCCGGTCGAGCGCTACGGCGTAGAGCGGTTCGCTGCCGCGCTCGCCGGCGCGGGCGGCTCCGGCGCGATCACGCCGGACCTCATCCCCGACGAGGCGCAGCCATGGCTGGCCGCGACCGACGCGCACTCCCTGGACCGGATCTTCCTCGTCGCCCCGTCGTCGTCGGACGCCCGCATCGTCTCGACGGCCCAGGCCTCGCGCGGCTTCGTCTACGCCGCCGCCGTGATGGGCGTGACCGGTGCCCGCGAGCGGGTCGGGGCCACGGCCGAGACGTTGGTCGGCCGGGTCCGATCCCTCGCGCCGGACGTGCCGGTGTGCGTCGGGCTCGGGGTGTCCAACGGCGCCCAGGCCGCCGAGGTCGCCGCCTTCGCCGACGG
>JAOPVG010000090.1 GCA_025966255.1 Jatrophihabitans sp. | reverse complement strand
CGATGCAGTTCACCGTGATCCCGTGCGGGCCGAGCTCATGGGCCATCTGCCGGGTGAAGCCGATCTGGCCGGCCTTGGCCGCGGCATAGGCCTGGATGCCGGTGAGGCTGACGCTGCGCCCGGCGCCCGAGGAGATGTTGACGATCCGCCCCCATCCGGCCGCCTTCATCTGCGAGGCGACCGCCCGGGTGCACACGAAGGTCGACGTCAGGTTGGCCGCGACGACCGCCTGCCACGCCTCGTCGGTCACCTCGTCGATCGGTTGGTGCGTCTGCCCGACGACCCCGCCGGCGTTGTTCACCAGCACGTCGACCGGCGGCACGCCGGCGACGTACTCGCGGACGGCCGCGGAGTTCGAGACGTCGACGTCATCGCGATCGACCCCGAAGACGGTGGCGCCCTCCTCGGCCAGGACGGCGGCGATGGCCGCGCCGATGCCATGCGCGGTGCCGGTCACCAGCGCGGTCTTGCCGACCAGCCCAGCCCCGATCACTTGAAGGCCCAGCCGTTCTCGATCAGATCGCGGACCTCCGCGACCCCGGTCTCCCAGATGGCGGTCATGACGTCGTCCGGCAACGCGTACGAACCGCCGAAGCTGCCGTCCTCGGTCAGCTCGCGGATGTCAGCCGCACTCGCCTGGGCCACGACGTCCCGCGAGATCGTCGGCTTCCCGCCCTCCGGCAGCTGCACGCCGGGCACCCTGGTCCAGGGGAAGTTCTCGAACCAGCCGCCGTGAGTGGGATCGGCCTCGTACGACTCCGCGAGCGCGGCCACTCTCGGCGCCGCGTACCAGCTGGTGAAGACGACCTGGACGCGCGGCTCGCGCGGCGCCGCGACCCATTCCCGCACCAGCCCCGTAACCGGCGCGTTGCCACCGTGGCCGTTGACGATGGCGATGCGGCGGAAGCCCTGGTCGGCCAGCGTGTCCAGTAGATCGCGCATCACGGCCACGTAGGTCGACATGCGAAGTGTGAGGCTGCCCGGAAAGGCGCTGAAGTACGGCGCCATGCCGATCGGCAACACGGGCAGCACCGGAACGCCAAGCGGCTCAGCCGCTTCGACGGCGACCCGTTCGGCCAGGATCGCGTCCGTACCGAGTGAGAGGTAACCGTGCTGCTCGGTGGACCCGATCGGCAGCACGACCCGGTCGTCGGTCTCGAGATACTCCTCGATCTGTCGCCAGTTGGTCTCCCACAACCGCACGCGCTGCCTCCTTCTGGGCGCCGCCGCCGACTCGCGACGAGCGGACTACGGCTTTTGTATACAGTGTGTCACGCGCTCCTTAGAGCCCGCGAGCAATCCCTATGAGCAATCCGTCGGCCCCGACTGCGGGGCTGCTGGTGATGAACAGCGGCACTCCGTCCTCCGGCGCATGCACCTCGTGGCGTGCGTCTCCGAGAACATCGCCGACCACGCCGATCAGCTCCCCTGCGGCGACCGGTTGCCCGACCGACACTGTGGGTTCCCACCAACCGGCCACGGGCGTGCGCAGCCAGTGCCAACCCTCGTGCTCCCGTGGCTGAACGGCGGTGGTCGCCGCCCCGGGTAAGAGGCCGAGATGCGCGCAGACACCGGCCAGCCCGGCGAGGTGCTGGTCGACGGCGGCTCGGTCGAGAATGCCGTTCTGTCCGGACTCGGCGGTGATTGCGGGCTTGCCGAGATCGGCCGCGACGGCCGAGGTGCTGCCGCCCACGGTGCGGGCTGCTCGGGTTTGCCGCACCACGTGACCGAGACCGTAGGCGATGGCCATCGCGCGGGCTTGCGCTTCAACCGCAGACTCGTCGTAGAGGGCGAACGGCTCGAGCGCCTCAGGCAGGTCGCCGGCATGCAGGTCGAGGAGATAGTCGGTCGGCTCGATGAACGTCGCCGTCAGGTGGTGCGCCAGCACCTCGGTGGGCGGGCCGTCCGGATTTCCCGGGAAGCTCCGGTTGAGGTTGTTGCCGTCCAAGGGCACGACGAACGGCGAGCGCGCCCAGAACGCGGCTGGATTGACCAACGGCGCCACTGTGATCGTGCCCTGCACCGTGGCGGCGTCCAAGGACCGGGCGAACTCCCGGGCGGCGGCGATCGAGGTGTACTCGGTGCCGTGCACGCCGGCGATGACGGTGAGGTGTGGTCCCGGTCGGTGACCCTTGACCGTCACGTACTGCACGGTCAGCGTCGTCTCGGGCAGCTCGATGTCCAGCTCTTCGATGTTGATGTCAGCTCCTTGCGAACGATGTCTTTACCGCGCGGCCAGCCGCCCGAGTACCTTGAGCAGCTCGTCCCGGCCCAGTTCGAGGACAGCCGTCGCGACCTGAGCGGCCGCCTCGCCGTCGCGCGCCACCACGGCGTCCTGCATCCCGCGATTGCGCCGCAGCGACTTGCGCAGATAGTTCTGCGAGCTCCGCACGGTGAGATCCCAGTAGCGCAACGACGCGCGCCAGGACGACTCGGCGAAGCCGAACAGCAACCGGTTCGGGCATCCGTCCAGGAGCGTCCAGTTGTACTGCTTGAGCGCGGCGACGTAGGACGACGGGTCGTCCGCGGAGACAGCGGCCCGCATCTCGTCGAAGATGCCGGTCAGTATTGCCGCCCGCTGGTCATCCATTGCTTCCACGGAGCTCCGGGCACACTGCGGCTCGAGAAGCAACCGGCACACGTAGAGGTCGGCGGCTTCGGAACCGTTGAGCTCCGCCACGAAGGCACCGCGCCGGGGCTCGATCTTGATCAAGCCCTCTCGAGCGAGGGCCCTCAGGGCCTCGCGCACCGGCGAGCGGCTCACGCCCATCCGCTGGGCCAGGCCGACCTCCGTCAGCTTCTCGCCCGGCTCGATGTGCCCCTCGATGATCCGGTTCGTTATCCAGTCCGCGGCTGACGCGGCCAACGAGGCGTGGTTGAGCGGAGGTGGAATGGGCTCGGCATCGGCAACTGAGTTCATCGGTGACTCCCACCCGACCTTCGTACGTTGACCGACATGTCTATTGCGTACTGTCTACCAGCCATCTCCATTCCCGTGGGCAGGTCAGCGGGCACAACTTCCGTTTCTCGATGACATGAGGCCGACATGACTTCAGACGACGCCGCGAAGACGCTTGCGGACCTCGGCGCGCGGTACTTCATCGCGCAGCACAACGCTGATCCGCTCAACGCCACTCTGCTCGGCGTCACCGGGTTCGACGACCAGCTCGGCGATCCGAGTCGGGCCGGATCGGCTCGCGTGGTAGCGCAGGTGGGGGCCATCCACGACGAGCTGCTCGACCTGCCGGAGGCGACCCTCGACTCCGACGGGCGGGTCGAGCGCGACGTGTTGCAGTGGCTCGTCGAAGGGACTCTCTCCGACTTCCAACACTCGCTGTGGGAGACGAACGCCTCGGCGGCCGGCTATGTGTCGCCGCAGTCGCTCATCTTTCAGGCGATCCCGACCGCCCCGCTGCCGGATGAGCAGGCGGTCACGGGTTGGTTGACCCGGCTGCGAGGTCTGCCGGCGTACGTCGATGCGATCGCGGCCCGGTACGAGCAGGCGGCCGCCGACGGGCGGACGCCGACCCGGGTCGGTGTGCGGCAGGCACTGACCCAGCTCGAGGGGCATCTCGCCCGCGACCTCGCCGACGACGTGCTGCTGTCCCCCTCCTTGCCCGAGGGGTCGACCTCGGCTCGCGACACCGCGGCGGGGATCGTGGCCGATCACGTCCGTCCGGCGCTGCGCCAGTTGGCCGGCGTGCTCACCGACTCGTTGCTGCCGGTGGCCCGCGACGACGACCACGTCGGCATCGGCTGGGTGCCCGGTGGCGACGAGGGCTATCGCGCCGCCGTGCGCCGGCACACCACGACCGACCTCTCGCCCGAGCAGATCCACGAGATCGGGCTGGACACCCTCGCCGGCCTGCGCGAGGAGTGGGCGGAGGTCGGCGGCCGAGCCCTCGACACGAGGGACGTTCCGCGGATCCTGGAGACCCTTCGCCACGATCCGGGCCTGCGGTTCCAGACCTCGGCCGAGATCGTGCAATCCGTCTCGGATGCGTTGGCCCGGGCGGAGGCCGTGCGTGGACAATGGTTCCCGCCGTTCGACATCACCGACTGCGTCGTCGAGGAGATCGATCCGGTCGAGGCCGACAATGCCGCGCTGGCGTACTACCGTCCGCCGTCGGCCGACGGAACGCGGCCCGGCGCCCACTGCGTGCTGACCACCGATCCGTCGAACCGGTTCGCCTACGAGTACGAGGCGCTGGCCTTCCACGAGTCGGTGCCGGGGCACCACCTGCAGATCGCCTCAGCGCAGACCCTCGCCTGGCTGCCGCCGCACCGGCGTTACATCGACGCTCAGCTGTGTGCGTACGTCGAGGGTTGGGGCCTGTACAGCGAACGGCTCGCTGACGACATGGGGTTGTACTCCTCCGACCGGGCTCGGCTCGGCATGCTGTCGTTCGACGCGCTCCGCGCCTGTCGCCTGGTGGTCGACACCGGCATGCACGCTCTCGGATGGTCGCGCGGGCGCGCCGCACAGTTCATGTGGGACAACACCGCGACGACGCGCGCGAATGTGAACAACGAGATCGACCGCTACATCGCGTGGCCGGGGCAAGCGTTGTCGTACATGATCGGCCGGCGCGAGATCGTCCGGCTGCGCGACCGCGCGCGCGCCGAACTGGGCTCCCGGTTCAGCGCGCGAGACTTCCATGGCATCGTGCTCAGCCAGGGCGCCGTGCCCCTGCCGGTGCTCGGCTTCCTGGTCGACGCGTGGACCCGGACGGCGTAGCCGGCGAGACCTGGCGCGGTGCTCGCGCGCCGACTCAGTTGCTGGCCTCGCCGTAGTTGAAGGTCGTGACACACCCGCCGTCGACCGTGACGATCGACCCGGTCATGAACGACGCCGCATCCGAGGCGAGGAAGACCGCGACGTCGGCGATCTCGGCTGGCAGACCTTGGCGACCCAGGGGCTGCATGCCCGCGGCCTTCTCGCGGATGGCCGTCGCAGCGGCGAACTCCTCCGTGGTGAGCCGTGGGCCGCGACGTCCGAGACCGGTGTCTATGTACCCCGGGCAGATTGCGTTGACCCGGATCCCGTCTGGGCCGTAGTCGACGGCCAGCTGCCGGGTCAGGTTGATGATCGCGCCCTTGGACGCGCAGTACGCCGGAGCCTTCGGAGCGCCGATGAGCCCGTAAGTCGAGGCAGTGTTGACGATCCGCCCGTCGCCTCGGGCCAGGAAATGCGGGATGGCGAATTTGCTGCACAGGAACGTGCCGCGCAGGTTGACATCGATGACGCGGTCGAAGTCCTCGGCCGACACCTCGTGCAGTCGCAGCTGGCCGCCGCCGATCCCTGCGTTGTTGGCGAGGATGTCGATGCCGCCGAATCGCTCGACGGTGTTCGCGATGAGGTGCTCAGCCTGTGCGACGTCCGAGACATCCGCGGCGATGAACACTGCGGTTCCGCCCGACTCGGCGATCTCGCGGACGGTCCGCTCACCGTCCTCGACCAGCACATCCGAGACCACGACGTTCCCACCGGCCGCGGCGAAGGCTCGCGCCATGGCCCGACCGATGCCGTTGGCTGAGCCTGTGACCACCGCCGTCTTGCCGTCGATTCTCGTCATTCCTCTGACTCCCATGTCACCGCTGACCATCGACGACGTTTCCCGACCATCATGTGTGCATTGTATGCAGTATGCCCGCAGATTTGTCCGGTGCGCGGTCCGCGAGTCTCCCGCGGCGGCGTGGGACTACGCCGGTGCGTCCGGCCAAGCGAGGGCCCGGTAGGCCCGCGCGATGATGCCGGCACAGACGTCGGCGGCGAACAGCGTGCTGTTGAGCTGCAGGTCGAACAACTCCGGATCGTTGATGTCGACGTTGTACAGACGACGGACGTACTGCGCGCGGGCATTGTCGACCTGGGGCAGCCGCTTCGCGGCGGTGTCGGTGTCGACGTTCTGGGTGCGCGCAGCATGCGCGATGCGGGCAGCAAGTGGGCCGAACAGGCGCACCCGCAGGACGTCGCGGTCATTGCGGAACGCGGCGGCTCCCGCGCGTCCGAGGATGACGGCGCCGTCCTCGAGCGACTGACGCATGATGGCCTCGGCCTGATCGCGGAACAGTGTGGCTTCATCCGGTGCCGGCACTGCCTCGGGGGGTGCCGCGTCGGTGCCGGCGCCGAGCACCCCGCCGGCCAGGGGAGCGAGGATGCCGAAGAACCGATCGATCCGAGAGCGGGCGAAAGTGCCATCCTCGGCCTCGGTCACCGACACCTGCAGCTTCGCCGCGACGTCGGTGCTGATCGCGCGATCGAGCAACGGCAGCTCCAGTGCCTGGGCCACGAGTTGGGCGATGACACTGCCGCCGGTGCCGTAGCTGGCTGAGATGGTGACGCCAGGCATCTAGTGCACCCCTCCTGGTTGGAGCGGGACGCCCTCGGCCGCGCCGGCCGGCGTGGCCCCGCCGGTCGCCGGGCCGTTGCTGCCGCGCAGCCGTACCTGCTTGATGAACAGCGATGCGATGACGCTCAGGACCGAGATCGGCACGGCGACCAGGAAGAGCTGGTCGATGGCATGCGCGTAGGCCTGGATGATGCCCTCGTGCAGAGCGGGGTTGGTGTGCTTGAGCTCGTTCAGCGCCTGGGGGCTCTGGATCAGCTGCGTGACCTTGTCCTTGCCGGACGAGATGGCAGTGGCAGGGAGGAAGCGTGGGAATTCGTAGGCAATCCGAGCGGTCAGCACCGCGCCGAGCGCCGAGGCCCCGATCGCGCCGCCCATCGACCGGAAGAACGTCACCGACGAGGTGGCCACCCCCATCTGTCGCATCGGTACTGCGTTCTGCACGACGAGCGTCAACACCTGCATGAACAGGCCGAGTCCGGCGCCGAAGATCAGGATGTCGAAACTGATGACGACCAGCGACGTGTGCGCGCCGAGGCGGGTGAGCAGGATCAATCCCACTGTCACCAGGATCGTGCCCGCCAACGGGAACCATCGGTACCTGCCGGTGCGCGAGATGTAGCGACCGGAGGTGATGCTCATCGCCAGCAAGCCGACGAGCAGAGGCAGCAGCAACAACCCGGACATCGTTGCCGACACGCCGTGCACGAGCTGCAGGTACTGGGGAAGGAAGGCCAGCGCACCGAACATGGCGATGCCGCTGATGAACGACACGATGTTGGCGACCGTGAAGATCTGTATGCGGAACAGCTCGAGCGGCAGAATCGGCTCCGGCGCCAGCCGTTCGCGGATCACGAACCCGACGAGAAGGAGTCCGCCCGCGACGAAGAGCCCGACGATCTGGATCGATCCCCACGGGTAGTCGGTGCCGCCGGACTGGGTAGCGAGCAAGATGCAGGACACGCCGGCCACCAGCAGCAGCGCCCCCCACCAGTCGATCCTCACCTCACGCTTGCGCACCGGCAGCTTCAACACCCGGTTCGTGACCACGAGCGCAGCAATGCCCAGCGGAAGGTTGATGTAGAAGATGTAGCGCCAGCTGAGGCTGTCGACCGCGAAGCCTCCGGCGAGAGGACCGACGACGCTCGACACGCCGAACACCGCGCCGAAATAGCCCTGGTACCGACCTCGCTCGCGAGGCGGGATGACATCGCCGATGATCGCGAAGACCAGCGAGATCAGGCCACCACCGCCGATGCCCTGCAGCCCGCGGAAGGCGATCAGCTCGTACATGTTCTGCGCGGCACCGCACAGCGCCGAGCCGACCAGGAAGACCACGATGGCGAGCTGGAAGACACGCTTCCGTCCGTACAGGTCGCCCGCCTTGCCCCACAACGGCGTGGATGCGGTGCTCGCAAGCAGATAGGACGTGATCACCCACGACAGGAGGTCGCTGCGATGGAAGTCCCCGACGATGGTCGGCAGCGCGGTCGAGACGATCGTCTGATCCAGCGAGGCGAGGAACATCCCCATCATCAGCCCGGACATGATCACCAGGATCTGACGATGGCTGAGCGCCGACTCCGCCGCCGGTTCCGCGGCTGAGGTCTGGGCTGGCGAACTCATGAATCCCAACCTAGCTCTCGCGCCCGGCTCGAGCGCCCGCGCCCAGGGGTGGTGGACCGGTTCAGCGCACCGGCACGTAGGCGAAGCGGACAACTCCCGGTTCGCTGAACGACACCTGCCGATAGTCGGTCCTGCCACCGAAGTTCTCGGGCCATCCGACGGCAGGTGACATCCGGACGATCAACGGACCGTCCGCGAGTTGGCGTGGAATCCGGAAGGTCCCCCCGTCCACGTTGATCCTCAACGGGTTCCCGGGCTTGGCGATCGTCCACAGGACCCGGGCGAAGGGACCCGGACCCGACGGCGTGAAATGCATGACGACCGTCGTGTTGGTATCCGGCGCTGCCGGGACGTCGATCCGCTGACCGGTCCTGACCTGAACCGTTGTGGCCGTCTGTTCGGCACCGCAGCGGGTGGCGCCGAGCTTGCCTAGTAGCATCCATGAACCCTGCGCCTGCTCGACCGCGCCGTTGCACACGACTGCGAGGTTGTAGCGCGGCGAGTCCCAGAGCGGGTTACGCCCGTCCACTCCAGGACCCGAACCGCGCAGCACGGCCGACCCGGCGGGCGCGCGCACCAGCGCCGATGTGTTTCGCTCATCCAGGTAGGAGGTGTAGGCCACGTAGGTCTGGAAGATCGGAACGGGACGCCAGTTGAGGTGGTACGCCCAGGCCACGGTCACGTCCCACGGGTCAATGATCACAGGTCGACTCCCGACGGCGGCTATCAACGTCGGGGGAACGTTGTATACCTTCACAGTCTGTATGCGGGCCTTCTCAAGAGTCCGCGTCTGGTACCGCGAGTCGGTGAGGATCTTGTACTCGTCGGCGAGGTGTTGGCTCGCCGGACGAGGGTTCAACCCGGACACCAAGGTCCCGATTCCGATGTACCCCGTCGCCATGCCGATGCCGATGAGCGACACGATCGCGGCCACCGGTACCCACCGTCCGGCGATGGTTCGCCACGCAGGCAACACGGCAACCACAAGCGGTAACGCTAGGACGAAGAGTGTGTATTCGTGCCCGACGTCATGACGTACGAAGCCTTCCTTCCACCCGAGGTACAAGACGATGATGGCAACGAGCAGTGCCGCGAAGGACCCGGCGTCGCGACGACCGACCCACACCAGCGGCACCAGGACGAGCAGCGTGATGAGAATCCCGGCGACGTAGCCGTCGGGACCTGCACTCTCGAGGGCCATGGCATCGGTGTATCCGGACGAGATCGATAGCGCTGACCGCAACCACAACCAGATGTCGCCCAACGACTGACCGGTGCCGAGCCATAGCACCAGAAAGGTCGCCCCGTAGGAAGCGGTCGCAAGCGCGATGCCGCGCGGCTTTCGCCGATAGCTGTAAAGCACCACGACGACGGCGATAGCTAGCAGAGCGATGCCCTCGGAGAACTTCACTAGCACGAGCACTGCGGCCGTCGCAGCCAAGAGTGCCGGCCGGTGGCGACGGCGTGCCATCGTCCCCGCCACGATGGCAAAGCCGAAGTACCCGCAGGCGGCAAACAACAGGGTGCTGGGGT